>DOEZ01000021.1 GCA_003532715.1 Planctomycetaceae bacterium | reverse complement strand
GGCGGTCCGGCCTTTTCGCCCGGATTTCGTGTGATAAGATGGCTTTCGAACAACCTGACGGAACCGTGCGGACGGCGATCGCCGGTAGCCGAGTGTCTTGGCGTGTCACGGGATTTATGTTACCGTGGAACTGCTGAGAGACCACATGCACCACGACCCTCTGAATGAGAGACACGGAATGATCATGACGCGCCTCACATGCTCTGTTGTTCTTGTTCTGATTCTGTCGAATCCCGCCTCGTGCGCCGATGCCGTCATCGAGGGAGGCGATTTGACAATCACTCTCCACACAAGGACGGGACTNNGACTGCCGGCTGGAATTGTCTCTCGGCACGGCAAGGGACGGACTTGGCTTGATGAGCCGGTATCCCTGGAACTGAAGAACATGGTGACCGGCGCGGTCGGATCACCCGGGAAGATGCGGCCAGGTCATGCCGGCTTCGCCGGAGTGGTTGAGCCGCTTGGGCTCACCATGACGCACCGCTGGACGACGGCGGGTCAAGCCATCGAATGGCATTTAAGGTTTGATGGGGATTCGAAGCGGGTCGAGCATTGCCTTGTCATTGATTTGCCCGTACTAACGCAGTCCGACAGAGTCTTCACGCCATCCAACCATGGCGTCTTGGATGTCGCGAGGCATCCTGCTTTCAAACCGCCGGAGTACGCGCATTATGATTGGAATGGGGCGAAGGGCTACTCGCTTCCACTGGTTAGTGTATTCGACCCCATAACCGACAATGCGTTTACGATTGCCTTGCCGGCTTGCGACAATATCCCTCATCTACAGGTGGAATGGAAGGACGGCAAGACCCTGCGTCTCACGCTGGCTCGGCGTGGCATGGGAGGCGGAAAGCCTTCCGAATTGACGTTGCTGTTCTTGACGCACGCGGCGGACTACCGCGCGGTGCTCNNGGTGCTCAAAACGTACTCTGACATGTTTCCGCGATACTTCAATCCCGGATTGCCGCGAGGACCTCATGAGGGAACGTTCTACTATCACCACATTCACAGCCATCCGGACTACGAGGAGATGGCCCGGCAACAGGTTCGGTACCTGTGGTCTAGCTTCTGGTTCACGCATTTGGGAGAGTACCTTCCCGAAGAAAAAGAGTGGCATCCCTACACGTATGCCAAGTGGTGGAAACTGGGCGAGACCATGAGCGATGGCCGGATCAACGCCTTTATCGAGGAAATGTACGAGCACGGAATCGGCACGTACGCCTATTTCAACGTGACCGAATACGGCGGCTATGGCGGCAAAGAGGGGACGGCGGAGGAAGCACGGCGTCGGTTGCGCGATCAGTTCGCCGATGCCCTCATGAAGACGGCCAGTGGCGACGACATCCCGACTTGGGAAGGGGCCATGGCCATGAATCCCGGGGCCGACTACGCACTCCGTCCGTTTCTGCGAGAGCAGGTCCGGCGGCACCTTGAACGCATCCCGCGTTTCGAGGGATTCATCATCGATCGCTTAGATTGGGCCAGCGGCATCGACTACGGCCATTCGGATGGTCTGACGATGATCGGGGACCGCGCGGTCGAGAACATGGCGCTGCCTGTGGGCGACGCGGTCAGCGAGGTTTGCCGCATGGCGCATGCCGCCGGCAAGCGCGTCTTCCTGAATCAGTTCTGGCGGGTGGAGGNNCACGGTGTCTGTCACGAAGCCGATCCCCTGCCGTTATTGGGTTATCTTACACCCTTGCGTCCCGCCTCCGCCTGGCATCAGCGTGTTACCTATGACGGGGATTTGCTTCCGCTGGAAGCGCAAATGAAGCGTCGCCTGTATTGGGCCTGGTTTCCCCAGATGATTGCCCACGAGTTCCCCATCTCCCAGCAGAAGGCCAATCCCCGTGCTGCGGACTTAATGGAGATTTATGCGCCCTTGTTCGAGCCGTTGCTGGGCAAACGCCAGGTTATGGCCGCCCATTGCGTGGCCGTGGATGGCGCGAACGAGGCGAACCTCTTCGTCAACGGGGTAGGGCACATGGTCGTTCCGGTGACTTCCCGCACACGCTTTCTGTGTCGTCAGTCAAAATGCCTCGAGCCCGTCACGGTCACGATCAAAACGAAGGAGGCCGGAGATTTGGAGTGGGCCCATGTGTACTCGGCCGATGGCCCCCCGTATCGCGCTCGGCTCAACACGAGTCGAGGGGAGGCCATTGTGCGAATGGAGCGGCATGGCACCGCCTCGGTGCTTGTGGCCGGTACGGGCTCCGAACCGATGCTGCAAAACGAACACGCAACACGAATCACGGAGACGCGAGATCGCCTTTTCCCATCCGTAAAGACGGATTTCGAGACGCCACCGCTCGAAGACGAGAGGGCGTCCCTACCTGTCAAGGTTGAGCATCATATCTTGACGATAAGCGGCGAGCACGTTGGATCGAGTGATACTCTACAGGTACTCGTCAACGGTGGGGAAGTCGGCGTGCTCGAGGGAGGATGGGGACGCTTCCGCCTGCCGGAGGGAGACTATTCCGCGCCGCGTGTCGAGTTGTATGCCGGTAGGGAATGTGCGTGGTTCGTGCCGCGGAAGCTTGCCTTAATTGCCGTTTCCGCCGAGAGGAAGGCCTATCAGGTAGCTACTTGGACGCCAAACAACCCCAGTGGCATTGACACGAATTCGACCGGTCACTTGTGGATGGAGATGTCGCCTTGTTCACCAAAGCCTTGGACCGCTCCCGAGACCGTGGGCAAAAAGGTGGGTGTCGGCGGCCGCTGGAAAGGTCGCATCGGGAAACTCGCCTCGTGGATTCCTGGCGTGGAAGACGCGGGTTCGCGGAACGGCTACCATCTACAAGTCGCCGGTCAATCGCATACTTGGACGCGCGACGCCCGGCACGATTCTAGGGTCCTTGAGTCGTCCAGAGAATCATCGGCGTCTCGGCCGGCTAGTTGTTGGTACGCGGACAATGTCCTCAACGTAAGCGTTGTGGGACCCAATGAGAAGCCGTACCGTCTAACGCTGTACGTATTGGACTATGATCGCAACGGCCGTGCCATGGATGTCCTATCGGGTTCAGATGAAATGCTGTCCGTATCGACCGACGAAACCGCCCAGGGCGTCTACTTGACTTGGGTTGTTCAGGGACCCGTTGAACTTCATCTGCGAAAGCAAGGTGGAGAGAACGTCGTATTGAGCGGCGTCTTTGTCGATCCGCTTGGTGGAGTGGATCACGAAGCGGTTCGGCCTTGATCGGGATTCGTTCTCCAAGACCGTTTTCCACACGGGACGGTGTTTCCCGGTTTGGCGGCGAGGGAGCCAGAAGAGTCGTCTGAATACGGTAATCGACCCGAACGGGCGCGAGGCCGGTAGTCAGACACCCCCGCCGCGGGGCGGAAGGCGGCGGAGGACGCGAGAAAGCCGCGACAGCTTCGTGGCCTGGACCGTTTGACGATGATCCAGGGCCTCGAAATAGGCAAATTGAGGGCTCCTTTTGACACGCGACGGTGGCGACGTAAAATTGGGCGAGTTTCCATTTCCCCTTATTCTCTTGCGAAACGAGTCCGGCTTGCCCTTGGCCGCCGGGCGAAGACGAGGTTTCGATTATGTCGATTGCGCCGTGGATTACGTACCGTCCCGAGTTGAAAGTTCTCGATTGCACGATTCGCGACGGCGGATTGATCAACGATCACGCCTTTGACGACGGGTTCGTCAAGGCCGTGTACGACGCCTGCGTGGCAGCCGGCATCGACTACATGGAAATCGGCTACAAGAACTCGAAGAAGCTCTTTGCCAAGGATGCGTTCGGCGCGTGGCGTCATTGTGACGAGGACGACATCCGGCGGATCGTCGGCGAGAACAATACCGATTTGAAGCTGGCCGCGATGGCCGACGCGAGCAAGAGCGACTGGCACACCGACATCCTGCCCAAGGAAAGGAGCGTTCTGAATTGCATTCGCGTCGCGTTCTACGTCCACCAGGTGTCGGAAGCGGTCGATATGATCAAGGACGCGGTAAACAAGGGTTACGAGGCAACCGCCAACCTGATGGCCGTTTCGACGGCGCAAGAAGCCGAGGTCGATCAGGCGATGGAGGTTCTGGCCGAAACGCCCGCCAGCACGCTGATCGTGGTCGATAGTTTCGGTTCGCTTTACGCCGAGCAGATCGAGCGGCTGGTGAAGAAGTACATGGACTTCGGCCGCGCCACGGGCAAGCAGGTCGGCATCCATGCCCACAATAACCAGCAGTTGGCCTTCGCCAACACGATCGAGGCGATCATCCACGGGGCCAACCTGGTCGACGCCTCGCTGGCCGGCTTGGGNNCCCCAAATTCAACATTCGGCCGATCTACAAGGTGTTGCAGGAAACCTTGCTTCCGATGCGCCGCCAGATCGAATGGGGCCCTTGCCCGCAGTATCACATGACGGGCCAATACAATCAGCATCCGCGCGAGGCGATGGCTGCTCGCGGCGACGAATCGCGACGGGATGACTATGTGGGGTTCTACGACAGGCTGATCAGCGACGTGTAACGACAATTCGGCTTCATGCATCTCGTCGACGCCGACTACCCTTGACCTGCAATTATTGAATGAAAACGAGCGAAGAATTCGTCATGTGCGTGGTTGCATCGTGACCAGGCCCTTTTCCCTATCCGGTGATCCAAGTCCAAGGAGACAATGCAATGAGTAGCGTACCAGAAAAGCAGACCCCTTCCGCGGCCGACAGTTCCCTTTCAGGCATCGTCGCCGAAGCCTGCAATCACGAGCTGGCGTCATTCAAGCGTCAATGGTGGTGGATGTTCTCGCTGGGAGTGGTCTTGATGATCTTGGGACTGTGTGCCGTCACGGTGCCCATCGTCACCTCGGTGGCCGTAGTTCTCTTTTTGGGGGCATTTTTGTTTGTCGGCGGCGTGATACAGGTCGTTAGCGCGTTTTGGACCGGGCGGTGGAGCGGTTTTCTGCTGGAACTGTTGATCGGCATCTTCTACATCGTCGTCGGCCTGCTAATCCTCGACACCCCGGTGGCCAGCACGCTGGCATTGACCCTTCTGATTGCCGCCTTTCTGATTGTCTCCGGTCTCTTTCGCGTCATCAGCGCGATCGTATCGAAGTTGCCCGGCTGGGGATGGCACGTGCTCAGCGGCGTAATCACGCTGGTGCTGGGCATCCTGCTCACGAAGGTGTTGCGAGGGTGCGATCCGGGCAGTGCCTTGTGGGTGATTGGCCTGTTTGTCGGCATCGAGATGCTGTTCAACGGCCTGATCTGGCTCATGCTGGGGCTGGAGATCCGAAGGATTCCGGTTGCGGCCTCGGAGAAACGCTGATTCGCGATGACGTCGAACGACGCTCGCGCGCGAGAAAGGGGACTGTGCGCCGCTGGGTCGAGGCACGCAACGGCTCACAGTCCAAACTCGAATTATTCCTTCTTCTCGGTCGGACCAAGCAGTTCTTCGAGCATCTGGTCGAGCTTCGGTCCCCGAGCCTCGATGCTGACCACCTTCCCGTCCTTGCCAACGAGGAACATCGTGGGGATGGCCATGACTCCGTAGTACTCGACCGAGGGGCTGCGTGCGTCGCCGGGACCATAGACGATCGCCCAGGGCAGTTCCTTTTCCTTCACGAACTTATCGAGCGGCTCGCGGCTCCGATCGAGGCTGATCCCGAGAATCTCGAAACCCTTGTCGTGATAGAGGTCGTAGTTCTTCTTCATGTTCGGCACTTCCGCGACGCACGGCCCGCACCATGTGGCCCAGAAGTCGATTAGAACCACCTTGCCTCGGTACTTCGACATGTCGAGTGGCTCGCCGTTGAGCAGCGTTCCCTCGATCGTCACCGTGTTTCCCACGAGCGTGAGACGTCGCACGACGCCGGCGAGTTTTTTGGCGAGGGCCTGGGCGCTGGGGTCCTTGCCTTCCTCGAGCAACTTGATGAGCGACTCATACGTTTTCACCGTGAAGGACTGATCCCGAAGACTCTCCGCCAATCGGCCGACCATTTGCGCCAACATGACGTCCGACTGTTCGGGGGGCGCTTCGCCCAGGTATTTCAGGACGTCTTCGATCAGCCGGCGTCTTTCGTTCGGCTTCATGCCCATCATCGAGGCCATGCGAAGCTTGTACTGCCAATCCACTGCCAGCACGATACGTGCGAGCTTGTCCTTGCCTGCCGCCTTCAGCTCTGTCGCAAGAGCCAGTCGCTCTTGCGGTTTCAGAAACTTCATCTTCAGTTGAACGGCAAAGGTCCCTTCCGCCTGGTCCGGATCACCGGCTAGGATCTTGTCGGCCGCCTCGATCGAGGATTGCTTGAGATTGCCCCGCAGTCGTTCGATCTCGCTGTTAACGCGCGACTCAAGCTCCTTGACATACTCCATGATCTCTTTGGCCGAACCGTCGGGAACCGTAAAGGCGTCGGGGGCGACTTCGGTTACATTCGGGCCGGCGGTCTCGCCGTCGGACGATTTCTCTCGCGCGACCTCGGCTGCCGCGAGCGGCCAGACCAAGGCAAACCCCAACGCAACACCCAAGAGACCTCGTTTCATCCAAAATGACATCATGCGGTTCTCCTTTAAAGACTGTGGTGACCGTTCGAGGGGTTCGTGAATTGGCCGTGTCTGCCTGCCCCTCGGCGGCAGGCTGATAACCGTGATCTTGGTTGGCGCCGATCGGTTTGTCAATCGTCACCAATCCCCGAGCGAGCCGGTGCCGAGATTGGGCCGCCGGAGTCTGAAATACACCACAACGGGGGGTGGCCAGGTCGTCTATTCTCGGACAAGGCCGAAGTCGGATTTGTGCGAAAGCCCGAGGACGTTGTCCCCGAAACTGATCGAGCGACTCGTGGAAACCTGCCAGAATACATAGGGTTCGAAATTTCGGGTGCTGCCGCAAGACGGCGGCCTGCGTTTCACGGTTTTGGGGCAGGCGTCCGACGTACTCGTGCCAGCCGACCGGCATTGCCCCATGGTCGAGAAACAGTGTATGCTGCGACACATAATCGCGGCTTTCTTTTGCTCTACGCTCTTTTCCACGACGGTCCATTCCGCACACTCCCTGATCATCTATCCGACGAATGTTCCGAAAACCTCGCTTCTGGCTTATGTTGGCCGCGTTGGCCGTGGTATCGCTCGTTGGGGTGGGGGTTTGGCTGTTTTGGGCCGCGCGACAGGTGCCCGACTGGTACGCCGAGGCCGTTGCGGTCGACGACTCGGCCGCGATCGAGAAGGCCAGCGACCAGATGGAGCAACGCATCGCCGAGTTGATCAGCGCGTTCGAGACGACCGGCCGGTGGGAGGTGCTGATCACCGAGGAACAAATTAACGGGTGGCTATCGCACGGGCTTCCGAAGAAGCATCCGGACGCGCTGCCCAACGGCCTGACCGATCCGCGGGTGAAAATCGAGCCTGACGGGGTTACTGGGGCGGGCCACGTCGAACTGGGGGCCGCCGGGGGCGTGGTGTCGCTCAAGGTCGATTTCTATGCGACCGAGGAGCATTGTCTGGCCGCGCGGATTCGCAAAGCGCGCCTGGGACGCATGCCCTGGCCGTTGAACCGCGTTTTGGAAGAGATTTCCGGCGCGGCCAAGCGAAGCGAGGTGCCTCTCGCGTGGCGCGAGGTCGAGGGCGATCCGGTCGCCGTCATCCGCATTCCGCTCGTCGAAGGCGACAAGCGGGTTCACATCGAAACGCTGAAGCTCGACCACGGCAAGCTGTTGGTCGGCGGCGTGACCGAGCGCGTCAAGTGATCGTGTTGGCTTGCTCGGATTCGCCGTGCCGATAAGCGATGACCCGGACCCGTTCGTGCGTGACCAGCCCTTCGTCGATCATGGCATCGAGTTCGGGCAGGAACGCCTCGATGCGGTCCGACTTGTCGACGATTTCGACGATCATCGGCAGGTCCTCGGAGAGCCGAAGCACTTTGGCTGTATGCATGCGGCTGTGCGCGCCGAAGCCCATAACGCCGCGCAACACGGTCGCCCCGGCCATTCCGCGAGTCCGGGCCGCCTGAACGATCACTTCGTAGAGCGGTTTGCCTTCGTATCGGTCGCTCTCGCCGATGAAGATCCGCAGCAATTCGGCTTCACTTGGCAGAATCATGACGTCGTCCTCCGTATGGCTGTCAAATCAGTCGTCCCAGAGCCAGCCCGACGAGCAAGGCCGTCAGGCCGAGTATGTTGCTGGCCGTCATATTGCCGGCGGCCAGGAGCCAACTCCCTTCGCGAATGAGTTCGCCCGTCTCGAAGGCGAACGTCGAGAACGTCGTAAAAGCGCCCATGAAGCCGACCAGCAGGATGGTTCTGGTTTGGGGGCTGACCGCGAACCGCTCGCCCATAGCGGAGCAGAGCACGCCGAACACGAGGCAGCCCAGCACGTTCACCGCCAACGTTCCCCACGGAAAGAGGCTTTCGGTCGATTCCTGCACGAGTTTCGAGAGCCCGTATCGGGCCAAGGTGCCCAGCGCGCCGGCCAGGGCTATCCAAAGGACTTTTGTCATTGCGGGTGTCTCACGAGCGCGATCTGGCCGCGCTGGTTGTCAGAAAGGAACTGTCCCCGGAATGTAGTGGAAGAATGTGACCGTCCAACCTATGGAAATAGACGTTTCGCGTCAGCAACTGGTCAACTCGTGGCCGTGGGGCGTAATTCGTGGTTGCCTCACCTGCTGATGATAGAAGAGACCGAACCGTTTCGCGAGGGGGGTTCGTTTTGAACCATTGGGGAATCCGTCCGTTTCGTGGCGCGGGTGGAGCTTTTCAGCGATCCGGTTCGCCGTTTTGCGCTCTTTCCTGTTTTTCCGAATCGTTCAACGACACACGATATCCGCCCCGTTTGGAAGGAAAGCGTGCCATTTTGGGGGACAAAGACTTTTCACGGGGAAAGAGCATGGCTATAATGCCCCGCATGGGGGTTTTGCGGCAAGAGGCCATCGCGGGCCCGGCTTGGAACTCAGAGTACCCGCGTGGTCCATGCGGCGAGCGGCGTGGGCGGCTTCATCGCTTGTNNCGACCCGGGTCGATCGCGGCACCCGCTCGACCGCCACGGTCGTTGGGTTTCGGCGTTCCTCATCGGGGAGGCGTTTCGAGGGAGTCCGACCCTGGTGTTTCGTTTCGTTCTGTTGCAGGAGTGGCAAACATGCCGCAGGGTACCATCAGGAAGCTTGTCATGGACAAGGGTTTTGGCTTCATCCAGGGTGAGCAGGGCGATCTGTTCTTCCATCACTCAAGCGTTCAGGAGACGTCTTTCGAGGAGCTTCAGGAGGGCCAGACCGTCGAGTATGAAGTCGGAAACAGCCCCAAAGGGCCTCGCGCCGAAAACGTCAAGCCCGTCTGACGCGCGCGATCCACGCGCCGCCGAATGATCGCGGTGAGGAAGTAGAAATGGGGTCGAAATCGCGAAGCGGTTTCGGCCCCTTTGTTTTTTTGTGTCGCCGTTCCGTGTAGGTTCCACTTGCTGCGTGGGACCTGACGACGGCAAGGCCCAGCCAGTTTCCTGGGATCATGCTTCGTCGGAGGCGCACAGTCGCGAAGGCGGAAACCCGAAATACTGGCGAAACACTCGCGAGAAGTGGAATGGGGTGCAAAAACCAAGGGCTCGCGACACCTCGGAGACGTTCTTTCGTTCAGTGCGTAGCATGTGTTCGGCCCACGCCAACCGCAGGCGGTCGTAGAACTTTTTGGGACTGTAACCAGTCACTTCGCGGAAGACGCGACGGAAGTGCGGCTCGCTCAGGTGAGCCATTCGCGCCATCTCGCCTATCGTCAGGCTGCTTTCAAGATGGTCGTACATGTGCGCAATGACTCGCTGGATGCGGTCCTGGTCCCTGGTCGCCTCCGATCGATCCGTCCGCCGCGCGACCCACTCGAACAATAGCGTTTGAAACAGCGAACACGCCAGCATCTGGCGCGCCGGATCGGCAAGACGCAGATTGGCGAGAATCCGATCAAGAGTCTTCTTGTCGCTCGATTCGATGGGCACGATCACCGTTCTACCGCACGGGATAGGAGTGGGGCCGACAATGTCGAACTCGAACCACCAGAAATGCCATCGTTCGCCGGCCGCGTGGTAGCGAGCCAATCGGTCGAACGGAATGACCAGCAACGTCCCCTCCCGCGCGTCGAAGGCTTGATCTTCGATCGTGTAGAGCCTGCCGGCGCCCCCCACGGTGCGGCACGCGATCAGACCGGTGCCGCCTTTCGGCCGCAAACTCGCGGACGTTTCGCGGGCGAATCCGGCTGACACGTCGTACGTTCGATCGGCATCGACGCTCCATACGCAACGCAGCGCCATCCCGCCAATCGAGGTAGGGATTGCGGGCACTAGGCACGATTCGTGAACCATCGTTTTCTGTCCTCGGTTCCCATATGCCCAATGGCGTCCACGTCCATCTCGACTCCCTGCTATCGTAGCACAATATACGGCATCCGAGAATTCCGGGGGGAATCGCCGCAGCCACGAACCCTTCTCCATTATGATCGAAATACATATAGTTTGGGGCGTTTTTTTCATTTGCAGATGGACCGGGCCTGTCGACAATAGGGTTTCGAGGAGGCGTCACCTTCTTCGCCCTTTGTCTGGCCCAAACGGAGCCAAGCCCATGAACACTCCCATGAATCGCCGACAGTTCACCAAGACGACCGTTGCGACCCTCGCCGGAATGACCGCCGTGAGCACATCCCTCCACGGGGCAGAAAAAGCCGGTCGGACGGCGAGGCTTGGCTTCATCGGCGTTGGCGGTCGCGGAACCAGCCTATTGCGCAACACGCTTGGATTGAAACCGGCACGCGTCACGGCAGTGTGCGACGTCAATCCGGCGAGCGCAGCGCGTGCCCAGAAGCTCGTCGTGGCGGCGGGTCAGCCCGAGCCGGCCGCCTACACGAAGAGCGAGACCGACTTCGAGAGGATGTTGCAACGCGACGACGTCGACGCCGTCGTCATCTCGACCCCATGGGAGTGGCACGCGCCGATGGCTGTCGCGGCCATGAAACAGGGCAAGTACGTCGGCGTCGAGGTGCCTTGTGCAATCACGCTCGAGGAATGCTGGCAGTTGATCAGAACCAACGAGACGACGGGCGTCCCCTGTATGATGCTCGAGAATTGGTCGTTCCGTCGCGATAATCTGGCCGTCTTGAACATGATTCGCCAGGGACTGTTCGGCCAAATCGTGCATTGTCACAGCGCCCATTCGCACAATTGCATATATTGGTACATGGACGCCCGGGGTTATCCACGATGGAGCGGCAAACATCTGCTGGCTCGCTGCGCCGATCAGTATCCGACGCACACGCTAGGCCCCGTGCTCAGTTGGATGGACATCAATTGCGGCGATCGTTTCGAGACGATCGTGTCGATGGCCACGGGCCAATTCGGCATCACCGACCAACTGACGCGGCGTTACGGCGCGGACCACGAGCCGGCGAGCTACGACTGGCGCCAGGGTGACGTCGTCACGTCGTTGATCCGCACTGCCAAGGGCAAGACGATCGTGGTAAACATGGACATGCAGCTCCCGCGGCCTTACGACAACCGGTGGATGATTCAAGGAACGCGCGGACTGTATAGCGAGGAACGTGATTCCGTCTACCTGGCGGGGTTGGAAGGCCCGGCTCATCGAAAAGAGGAGTGGGAGCTGTTCAAGCCGTTTCAGGAGAAGTACGACCATCGCTGGTGGACGGAAGCCATCTCCTCGATTCCGCATGCCCAAGACCACGGCGGGACCGATTCGTTGCAGATGCACCTGTTCGTCGAAGCGGTGCGAACCGGGACTCCGTTGCCGCTGGACGTCTACGATTCGGTCGTCATGAGCTGCCTCTTCCCCCTTTCCGAGCAGTCGATCGCCGCCGGCAGCCAACCGATCGCCTGTCCCGATTTCACGAGCGGGAAATGGAAGACGCGAAAGCCGTATTTCGCGCTGGAATCGTGAGCCGTCGCGGCCTGTTGTTTCGTGGCCGTGCGAAGCGTCGGCTTTTGCCGAGTGTCCTGGGCCAAACACGTCAACAGTTAATGGGAGTCTTGTGTGAGCGCCATCGGAACGATGAAAGGTCTTTGTCTCGACGTCTTGCGTGGTCGGCCGACCGATCGCGTGCCTTTTTGCCCCGATATCAGCGATTGGTATTCGATCAAGCGGCTTCCTCCAGAAGCGATGTACACGATGCCCACCGGTTCCTTCATTCCGGACGACGCACCGTTCCATGCCGACGATTTTGGAATGCCGGAGCCGTACAAAACCTGGACGTACCTCGATTTCTTTCGTAATTTCGGCTGGAGCTTGCACGCGCACATCTACGACTGGTGTGATTTCGAGTACGACAGTTGCGAATACCGAATCCAACGAGAGGGTCGGACGCTGGTCAAGGAATTCAAGACGCCGAAAGGCGATTTGCGCCAGGTTTACGGCATGGCGGCCGACGGCAGCCTCTGCGTTCGCGAACACTTTGTCAAGTCGCTCGCTGACTGGGATACGGTTGCCTATATCATCCAACACACTCAACCGGTCGCCAGATATGGGCATATCCGAAGAATCCTCGACGGAATCGGCGACCTGGGCGTCGCCGACCTGGTGATCTTCCGTTCGCCCTTCGGCAAGGTGCTTGTCGAGTACGCTGGCCTCGAAACGACGACGTTCCATCTCATGGACGCCAGAAGCCGTCTGTTGGACGTCATGCAACTCCAAGAGTCGCTCGATCTTCGAGTAGTCGATCTGGCCGCCCAAAGTGACGCCGACATCGTTATTCTGTCCGATCATGCCGACCAGCAACTCATCAGCCCCGCCTGGTACTCGGAATTCTGCGTGCCCTACTACCGGGAAGTGGCGAGGCGTCTGCACGCCTCGAACAAGCTGTTCTCGACCCACATGGACGGCAAATTCAAGGCGTTGTTCGCGCTTGTTCGACAAACCGGAGTTGATATACTCGACGGATGCACGCCGGCACCCATCGGCAATTACGAGGTCGAGGAGTTGCCCCTTGCCATGACGGACGCGATGAGAGCTTATTGCGGAGTGCCTTCCATCTTCTTCAGCCAGAACGTCGGGATGGAGGAGATTCTGTCGTGCGCCGAACGAATTATCCAGACTTTTCGAGGGAGGTTGATCTTCAATATTGGCGACATACTGCCGAGCAACGGCGATATCGACAAGGCGATCGCACTAGGAGAATGGGTCGCCTGGCTGAATCGGAAGTAGAACTCGCGTCAAGCCGTTCCGGCGGCCATGGTCTTTTTGCGTTCGGCGATGACTTCGCGTTCGATGCTGGCGGGCATTCGTTTGTAGCTCGCGAATTCCATGGTGAAGGTGCCTTGGCCTTGGGTCATGCTGCGCAGGTCGGTCGAGTAGCCGAACGTCTCGGCCAGCGGCACCTCGGCCTCGATCCGGGCGGTCGGCCCGTCGGTAGCCGTATTCATCACCATGCCTCGGCGCGACGTGAGGTCGCCCACGACCGAACCCTGGAACTCCTGGGGACACTCGACCTCGATCTTCATGATCGGTTCGAGCAAGACGGGCGAGGTTTTTGGGAAGACCTCGCGCATCGCCGTGCGGCCGGCCGTCTGGAAGGCCATGTCGGAGCTGTCCACCTCGTGATACGAGCCGTCCTCGAGGCTCACGTGCAGCCCGACGATCGGATAGCCGGCAATAGTTCCCCGATCGAGCATTTGGCGGAGTCCCTTTTCGACCGAGGGGATGTACTGCTTCGGGACGCGACCGCCAACGACGTGTTCCTCGAAGACGAAGACCTGGTTTTCGTCCGCGTCGGTCAACGGGCGCATGCGGCCCTTGATGTGGGCAAACTGGCCCGATCCGCCGGTTTGCTTCTTGTGGCGAATGTCGAACTGGGCCAACTGAGTCGGCGCCTCGCGGTAGTTGACCTTCGGTTTGTCCACCTCGACCTCGACGTTGAACTCGCGACGGATCCGTTCGACGTAGACCTCGAGGTGCAATTCGCCCATGCCGGCGATGATCGTCTCGCCTGTCTCCTGGTCGCTGCTGACGTGCAGCGTCGGATCCTCGCGGCGGAACCGGTGGAGCGCCTTGCTCAACCGGTCGGCTCCGTCGCGTCCAACGGGACGAATGGCCATCTTGATCACCGGCTCGGGCACGTAGATCTGTTGCAGCGTGCAGTAGGGATAGATCGACGCATACGTGTCGCCGCTGGCGCAATCGACGCCCAACACGGCGACGATATCGCCGGCCATCGCCTCGTCGACTTCCTCGCGTTGGTCGGCGTGCATCCGCACGATTCGGCTGAAGCGCTCCTTCCGTCCGGTGCGTTGGTTGAAGTACGTGCCTCCCTTCGTGAAGCGGCCTTGATAGAGTCGCATGAAGGTCAACGCCCCGTAGGGATCCTCGGCGATCTTGAAGGCCATGGCCACCAACGGCTTGTCGGGGTCGGCTTCCAGCGGCACCTTCTCGTCGGGCTGGCCGTGCTTCAAGGCGAATATGGTTGTCTCCAACGGCGAGGGTAAATAGCGCACCACGGCATCCAACAGCGGCTGTATGCCCTTGTTGCGGTACGCCGTGCCCAGGAAGACGGGCGTCAAGACTCGTTGGCTCACGGCCGCCTTGACGACTTCGTGAATCAGGTTGAGCGGGACGTCTTCCTCGGCCAACAATAGTTCCATCAGGTGGTCGCTGTACATGGCCAGCGTTTCGAGTAGATGATTCCGCGCCTGTCGTGCTTCGTCGGCCATGTCGGCCGGGATTTCCTCGACGCGGACCTTCTCGCCGTTGTCGCCGTCGAAGTACAGTGCCTTTTGCGTCACCAGGTCGATGATGCCCGTGAAATCGGCTCCGGCTCCGATCGGGAGTTGCATCATGACCGCGTCGCAGTCGAGTTTCTCGCGAAGCTGCCGGGTGACCTTGCCCGGATCGGCGCCGGTTCGGTCCATCTTATTGACGAACGCGAGCCGTGGGACGCCGTAACGCTTCATTTGTCGGTCGATCGTCAGTGATTGGGCCTGGACGCCACCGACGGCGCAGAGCACCAACACCGCCCCGTCAAGGACGCGCAGGCTTCGCTCCACCTCGACGGTGAAGTCGACGTGGCCGGGCGTGTCGATCAGGTTGATTGTGGCCTCGTTCCATTCGACCGTCGTGGCGGCGCTGGTGATGGTGATGCCTCGCTCCTTCTCCAGCTCCATGTGGTCCATGGTAGCGCCTTCGCCGCGAACCTCCCGAATGCGGTGGATGCGCCCGGCGTAGTAGAGCACGCGCTCGCTGAGCGTCGTCTTTCCGGAGTCGATGTGAGCGGAAATACCGATGTTTCGGATTCGGGATAAGTCCATGGCAGACTGCGTGTATCGGGCTTGAGTAATCACTTCTTGTCTTATTGTATTCTTCTTTGGGCGTGCCCCACAATGTAGCACGGCCGCCCTCGGCTGTGGCGTGACAGCCGCTCCTGACAGCCGAGGGCGGCTATCCTACATGTATCCTACGTTGTTAGCCGGGAACGGTTGTCCTACGAGGAAAGCTGGTTCTGCCAGCGAGGCAGAGACCGCTCTGGACAAGGGGCTCTGGCGAGCAATGTCCGAGAGGCGAGCTATCGGCCAAGTGCCGCCGAGCACCGCGCAGACTTCTAAGTGTACCCTAGTTTGGCACGCATTACCACACGGGTTGGGGCCGTTTTTGCGAATAATCCGGGCCATCGAGGCGTTGCTTCCATAGCCAAAACCGGCCCGAGAACGTAGGATGCTAGTGCTTTGCCAACGGGTGATTCGTGGGTCGGATGCGACGTAACTCATTGGCACTGCGGGACAAGCCAGCCGTGGCAATGAGTGTCTTCGCCTTGACAAAGCACTAGTCCGATGTCCCAGGGTCAATGGGCAAGGAATGGACGCGACGCATGAAAATCCGCATCGGAACACGAGCCAGTGCGTTGGCGAGTTGGCAGGCCCAGTGGGTCGCCGATCAGCTTGCCATTCGGGGGGGGCACGCCGAGATTGTGCCGATCAGCACGGCGGGCGATCGTTCGCGAACGGGGCCCATCGATGAGATTGGCTCTCAGGGCGTTTTTACGAAGGAGATTCAGGCCGCGCTGCTCGACGGCCGGATCGACATCGCCGTGCATAGCTTGAAAGATCTCGCGACGGAGCCAGTACCTGGGTTGTGCCTGGCGGCAGTGCCCGAGCGCGGGCCGATCGGCGACGTGCTTGTTTTTCGCGGTGGGGCGGGCGGGCCGCTCGATCGGTTGCCCGAGCGCGCCGCGGTGGGAACCGGTAGTCCCAGGCGAAAGGCACAGTTGCTCCACAGCCGGCCTGATCTGCGCGTCGAGAACATTCGGGGCAATGTCGAAACCCGCTTGGCCAAGCTCGACGAGGGCCAATTCGACGCCCTGGTGTTGGCCGAGGCCGGATTGCGCCGACTCGAGCTCGACGGACGGGTTGGTGCCGCGCTCCCCACGGCGACCATGCTGCCGGCCGTGGGGCAAGGCGCGTTGGGGATCGAGTCGCGAGCCGACAACGCGGCGATTCACGAACTGCTTCAAGCGATCGACGACGCACCGTCCCATGCGGCGGTTGCGGCGGAACGCGCCATGCTTGCCGCCTTGGAAGGGGGGTGCTTGGCTCCCGTTGCCGGCTGGGGACGGATTGAACGGGGCCTGTTGCGGCTGCAAGGGCGCGTGTTGAGCCTCGACGGCGCGCGACAGATCGAGGCGACGCTGGATGGCCGCCTCGAAGAGCCCGAATCGTTGGGGCGGCTCGTCGCGCGGCGACTCGACGACGAGGGAGCGGCCGAACTCATACTCGCGGCGCGTCAGCCATAAGTCGCATCTCTTTCGATTGTCGGATTGTCACCGCTACAATCGTTCCGAACGGCCCCCGGCGTAATTTCCTTGCTTTCCCGAATTACCACGGCCGATATATTTTCCACGCAAGAAGAAGTGTCATTTCCACTGTAGGCAGAAGATGCTTTCACGGATGATGAGGATCGACACGGCCCATTTTGGCTGGATCGACGTACACACGACGGACGTTCTTCGTTTTCCACTGGGCCTACCGGGCTTCGAGCAGCGTCGGCGATGGGTGTTGCTTGCGCGGCGCGACCGCGACGACGTGAGTTGGCTTCAGTGTGTCGATTGTCCCGGCGCGGCCCTTGCCGTGGTTGACCCGCGACGGTTCGTTCCCGATTACCAAGTGAGCCTGGCCCATCGTGACGTCGCCTGCCTCGGCCTGAGGTCGCTCGACGAGGCAAAGGTGCTGGTGACGATGAACCGGACGGAACGAGGATTGACGCTCGACCTGAAGGCACCGGTGGTCCTCAACCTGCGTCGTCGTCTGGGGCGGCAGATGATCTCCAACAGCGACCTGCCGGTGCGGTACGCCTTGGAGAAGGCATCGCCGCCGAGAATGAGAAAGACCGCGTAATTTTTCCGCAATATCAGTCGTCACCCGGATCGGTGACGGAAGGAGCCAGCGATGCTCGTTTTGTCCAGACAGCGGGATGAAAGCATCATCATCAACGACAATGTCGTGGTGACGATTGTGGATATACGGGGAGACAAGGTCCGCTTGGGCATCCAGGCGCCTCAGGAAGTCCCGGTTCATCGCCGTGAAGTGTATGAAGCGATTCAGCGGGAGAATCGGCGTGCGACGTCGGTCGGTCCGAGGGATACGGAGAACCTCCCGAACTCGACCGCGTCGGAAAATCGCCGCGGCTAGCTTATGTGCTCGATCACGTGGTCGATCAGCCCGTACTCACATGCCTCGGCGGCGGTCATGAAACGATCGCGGTCGGTGTCCTGCTCGATTTTTTCGAGCGGGTGGCCGGTGTGCTTGAGCAGAATCTTGTTCAGCCGTTCCTTGATCTTCGCGAATTCCTTCGCGTGGATCATGATTTCCTCGGCGGTTCCTTCCATGCCGGCCAGCGGTTGATGGATCATGATGCGTGCGTTGGGCAAGGCGTTTCGCTTGCCCTCGGCGCCGGCGGCGAGCAGGACGGCGGCCATCGAGGCGCATTGCCCGACGCAATAGGTCGAAACCTGGCAACTGATGAATTGCATCGTGTCGTAGATGGCCATGCCGGCCGTGACCGATCCGCCGGGCGAGTTGATATAGAGGGAGACGTCGGCCTTGGCGTCATCGGCCTGCAGGAACAGCAGTTGGGCGACGATCGCATTGGCCACCTCGTCGTCGATCGCCGAACCGAGGAAGATGATCCGGTCCTTCAGCAGGCGGCTGTAGATGTCCATCGCCCGCTCTTCGCGGCCGCTTTTCTCGATCACGTAGGGAATCAAAGGCATGGGTATTCTCGTTGGATGGGGTGACTCGCGTGTGTTGAAAGTTGGCGGTTACCCGTTGTCCTTCTCCTCGTCTTCTTCGCTGATCTTTTGCGTCGTCAGAATATCGTCGACCACGCCGTATTTCTTGGCCTCGGCGGCGCTCATGTAGAAGTCGCGGTCGGTGTCCTTGGCGATTCGTTCGATCGGCTGTCCGGTGTGCGAGGCGAGGATTTCGTTGAGTTTGGCTCGCTTCTTGAGGATTTCCTGGGCTTGGATCTCGATGTCGGAGATCTGGCCCCCCACTTGTCCGTAGGGCTGATGGATCATGACGTCGGCGTTGGGCAGGGCGAACCGCTTGCCCTTGCTTCCGCCGGCCAGAAGCACCGCGCCGCCGCTGGCCGCCAATCCGACGCAGTAGGTGGCCACGGGACAACTGAGAATCTGCATCGTGTCGTAGATGGCCAGCGTCGAAGTGACGCTTCCACCGGGCGAGTTGATGTAAAAATGGATGAGCTTCCGGCGGTTTTCGCTCTGCAAATACAGGAGCTTCATCACCAGTTCATTGGCGTTGCCGTCGTGGATCGGCCCTTGCAGGAAGATGATCCGATTCTCGAGAAGCAAGTCGCCCAACGTCAGTTGGCGCTGGCTCTGGTACTCGCGGTAGTTCGCCATGGCGTCCGCCAGGGGCGAACCGTGTCTACTGTTCATGATGCGATACCCGATGGGAAAAAGGGGGGCAATTATGCCTCGGAGGACTCCCCGGCGGCGTCGGCATCCGTTGCCGATTCGCCGGCGAGGTCTTTCGTCTCGTCTTCTTCGTGTCCCTCGGGCTTGGCCTCGGGGATGTCGTCGTCGTGCCCGCCGGCGGCCTGATCGATGGCTTCGGTTTCACTCGACTCGAGCTCGTAGGGCACTTCGTTGAACACGGCATGGTCGAGGATTCGCGAGATCACCTTTCGTTCGATGATCTGATTGTGGAGGGCGTCCATCATGCCGCTTTTTTCGAGGCGGGCCCGCACGCGGCGGACGCTGTCGCCCGACTGTGCGGCGATCAGGGCGATTTCGGCGTTATAATCTGCTTCGTCGGCGTCGATGTCCTCGTCCTCGGCGATGCGTTCGAGGATGAAGTGCTCCTTCAAGGCGCGAGCGGTTGATTCGGCGCTGTGCTGACGCAATTCGTTGGCGTGTGTCTGGATTTCGTCGTTGCTGAATCCGCTGCGTTGCAGTTCGAGCACTGCCCGCTGCAACTCGCGCTGGCTTTGTCGTTTGAGCATTTCGGGCGGCAGATCCCAATCGGCCGCCTCGGTCAAGGCGGCGGTCACCTGCTCGCGAGCTTGCTGGTGTTGTTGATACTCCAGTTGGCGTTCCAGGTTGTCCTTGATCATGTCGCGCAGGTCGGCTTCCGACTCGACGCCGCCAAGCGATTCGAGGAACTCGGGAGTCAATTCGGGCAATTCAAGCCGCTTCACTTCGAGCACTTCGAAGGAGGCCGTGACTTCCTTACCCCGGAGGAGAATGTTGGGCGCATCCTGGCTCAGGACGGCCTTGCCTTGTCGCGTGTCGCCGACGGCAGCGCCGGCCATCAGCTTGTCGAAATCGGTAACCTTGCCGTCGCGGAAGCTGAGCGTCGGGCGGATGCGGATGACCTCTTCCTCGGCCTTCGAGAGCAGTTTGTCGCCGTCGAAGAACGAAAGATTGATCGTCACGTAGTCGCCCGGCTCGGCCGCTTCGTCCTTGGGAACCAGCCGTCCGTAACGCGCGAGCACCTTCTTCAACTGGGCGTCGACGTCCGACGCGCTGAACTCACGCACCGGCTTGTTGACCGTCAAACCCTTCCACTGGGGCACGTCGAACTCGGGGCGAACCTCGACGTCGAATTCGAAGGTCATGGGACCGTCGTCGGGCAGCTTGACGGCGTCGACGTCGAGGTCCGGTTCGCTAATCACCGACAGATCCTCGTCGTCGGTCGCCTGGCCGATGGCGTCCATCAGCAAGGTGCCCTTCACTCGCTCGCTCACGTCCTTTCGGAAACGCGTCTCGATCAGCTTACGCGGGGTATGCCCAGGTCGAAAACCGGGCACTTCCGCCTTCTCGACCAACTCGCTGAACTCCTTGTCGAAGTAGCGATTGATGTCGTCGCGGGAGACCGACACGGTCAGGTGGCGCTGGCACGCACCGCGTTTTTCCACCGAGACGTTCAAGTCCAAGGACTGTTGCTCGTCGTCCGACTCTTCATCGTCGCCGGGCAGAGCCATGTCCACGTCGGTTTCGTCGGAACGAAGGATCGGGTCGGATTCGGGGGGATCGTTGGGTGCCATGGAGCTATGTGCCGTCGGGATTGAGAGGAACGGAAAAAAGAAAGAGCGGGTGATGGGAGTCGAACCCACGACAACAACGTTGGCAACGTTGTGCTCTGCCAACTGAGCTACACCCGCTTCTCTCCTGTTCACTATCCGGCCGAAAAGGTCTTATCGACCGCGAGCGAGCCGGAATCCCGAAATTATAGAACCCACAGGGCCGCTTGCAAGCCCAAATGGCGACGGACCCTAGCCTAATCGACCGGAGGAACGTTTGTCAACCGCGACAACCCCCAAAACAAAACGAATTGTGGGCGGTGGCGATCACATGGTGGTTTTCGGCTGAGCCGGTTGTTGACAGGCGGCATGGGGCGCGTTGCGACGCGAAACCCCTCCAAGGGGTAGTGTCTGTTCACGTGGGGCGTCAATTTTCGTCAAGTTTTTTGATAGCAGCCAGTTTAGACGTTGTCACCCCTTTTTTCGCGAAGTATTATCGAAAATACCGTTCGTCGCGGACATCCTCGCCAATCTCACCCGAACCAACTCCCCCCACAGCCCCATTGTGACCGACCATGGAAGCGAAACTGATCGTCGTTGGCGGCAAGGCCAATAAGGGCGAAGTGGCGATTCAATTGCCCGCCACGATCGGCCGCAGCCGCGAAGCCGATCTCACGGTCGGTCATCGCATGATCAGCCGCAAGCACTGCGAGGCGTATCTGAATGATGGGTTGATGATGATCCGCGATATGGGTTCGCTCAACGGCGTCTACGTGCGAGGGCGTCGCGTTCGCGAGGCTCCCCTGCCGCCGGGCGAGAAATTTTCGATTGGGCCGATCACGTTTCGGGTGGAGTACGAGTATTCGGGCGACCTTTCGAACCTGCCGCCGATCGTGCCGGCCGAGGCAACGGCCGTCACGCCGCAGTCGGAGAAACCAGCTCGGCCGATAGAGCCGGTCGAGTTTCCGACCGAGCCGGTTTCCGACGACGACCATGGCCCCGAGGAAGACTCGCAGGCGCTCGCGGCCGTGAGTTCGGCGGCTTCGGAGGACGAGGAACTCGATTTCGAGTTGATCGAGGACGGCGATTTCGAATTGGCCGTCGAGGAGTCGCTTCCGGAGTCGGCGGACAATCAAGGTCCCAAGCAGGCGACTCCGAAGAAGGAACCCACCAAGGAAGCGCCTCCCAAGGAGGAGAAACCCGTCGAAAAGGATCCCGAAGATCAGCTATTTGACGACTTTCTCAACGATCTGCAGTAGTTGTCGTGGCTGAAACAACGGTAGGTGGGGCGATTGCAGCAAGCCTTATCGGAAAAGCATGAATTCCACGGACGAACTTGCTGCAATCGCCCCACCCTACGCGTCACTCAATCGATGCCGGCGTTTTCGAGCAGGCTTTCTATCATCTGAGTGTTCAATCGTCGCGGGTTGTTTCCCAGACGTTCCACGTTGACCGAAGACGTGATTTCTTGACGTTCTTCGGCCGAGCGAACGCCACCTTCGCTCGGCGAGGTCGGACAACCGACCGCTTGGAGCAATCGTGTGATCCGCTCGCGAGCTTCGGACGGCGTGCGGCAATCGAACAGCCTCAGCAGTTCGTCGAGGGCTGCTCTTACGTGGGTCGCTCCCCGGGGGTCAACACAATCATGTTCGCCCACCTGGCTGTTGAGCACCAACAGCGGGCCAAGCGTGACGGCGACAGCCATGCCGTGGGGAAGTCCGTATTTACTCGTCAACGCATACGATATCGCGTGTGAGGCGGTCGTCTTGCTGATGTTGATCGCACGGCCGGCCAGGTGAGCCGCCCACGCCATGCCGGCTCGCGAGGCGGGCGACGGATGATTCACGGCCGGTTCGAGATGTTCGAGTGCCAGGCGGAGTGCTTCGCGAGCGTACTCTTGTGACTCGGCCGTCGCGCCGACCGCCCAGAAAGACTCGACGGCCTGACACAGGGCATCCAACCCCGAGGAGGCCGTCAACGGCGGCGGCATGCTCCAGGTGAGCTTTGGGTCGACAATGGCGGCGGCCGGCAACAACGACGGATGGGCGGGCGAGCACTTCACGCCGTCGACGTACACCACCGCGAAATGGGTCGCCTCGGCGCCGGTGCCGGCGGTGGTCGGAACAGCAATGACCCGTAGCCCGGGGCGGTCGATCGCCGCCGTACCGAGAATGACTTCTCGCGGATCGCGTTTCTGCGTCGCACAGACGGACAAGAGTTTGGCCGTGTCGAGTGCCGATCCGCCGCCGACCGCCAGCAGCACGTCGGGAGGCCGCCGAACGAGCAGGGCGGCTCCGGCCGCGATTTCGGTGTCCTTGGGATTGGGCGAGAACTCCGTGAAGAGGCGGACGTCGCGGTCCGCCAGTATCGGCTCCAAAACGCGACTCGCGCCGCTTTGTTCGTACGCCGCCGGATCGGCGACAAGAACGACCGACCGAGCATCGAGTCGATCGAGCAGTTCGCCCGTGGAGGCGATCCGGCCCTCGCCGAACAGGACTTCCGTGGGACGGGAGATTGCGGTCGTCGGTTTCAAGGTTGCCAAGGAAGTCGTCCGATTCAACAGTTCGTCAGGGTCTTTCGCCGCGAGCCACTCGGCGTTGGATGTCCTCGATGCACGGAATCAGATCGCCGACGCCGCGGACGACGTAGTGTGACCCCGCCTTGGCGAGTCGCTGGGTCGCGCGTCTTAGGCTCTCGGCGTGCTCGTTTTCCGGCAATCGTCCGAGTTCTTCCTCGCTCAAACCGAGTTCGTTGCCCGTCTCGGCCACGCCGACGGCCCACGCGCCGGCGTTCAAGCCTTCCTCGATTCCAGGAATCGTATCGTCGATCTTCACGACCGCCTCCATCGGATAGGCATTGAGTCGCTTCGCGCATTCGAGGGCCATCCAGGGGGCGGGCCGCCCGCGCGGGACATCCGACGCGCAGACGGACGCATCGGGCGCGAAACCAGATCGAGCGGCGATCGGTTCGAGAACGTCCATGATTTCGCGTACGTAACCCGTTGTTCCACCGACTCGAATGCCTCGCTCTCGAAGCCAGGCGACCGTTTCGGTCGTGCCGGAGATCAGCTCCGCATGAGCGGCGAGGCAGTCGATCTGAAGCGGCAGGAATTCGGCATACATGGCGTCGACGTCGGCCTCGGTCGTCGCGCGGCCGTGGACCTCTTGCCAGCGGTCGGCCACGGCCGGAATCCGGCAGATCGAGACGATGTGGTCTCGCTTCGACTGGCCCATTGGCTCGCGAGCCTCGTTGATCGAGATTTCGACTTCGTGGCGTCGAAACACTTCGACAAACGCGATGGCTGGGGCCCGGCTGCCGTGATCGATGACGGTGCCGGCCCAGTCGAAGATGACGGCTTGGAGCGGCCCGTGATAGGATCGCGCGTATCTGAAATTGGTCATTCTGAACATGGTTCTCAATCAGTGGGCGAGCTTGACGGTCGTGACCTTCCGGGTCTTTGTCAGGTCGACGCCCTTCTCCAGTTGGTTTTCGACCGGTTCGACCCCGTCGATGTGCTTCCGGGCGATCTCAGTGATTCGGGCGACCACGTCGGGATGTTCGGCCGCGATGTTTTGCTTCTCGCTCGGATCGTGTCCCAGGTGGAACAGCAACGGCGGGGTGTGTTCGTGCTCGGTCATGGCGTTATCGCCATAG
>DOEZ01000696.1 GCA_003532715.1 Planctomycetaceae bacterium | reverse complement strand
GTCATGGTCAACGTGGTGTCCACGGACTCGACGTCGACCGTCATCGCGGCGTCAAGGACCAATCCGCGAGCAGTCGTGGCGGTCGTGCCGATATAGCGGAACGTGCCGCCACCGAGCACCAGGTCGCCGGCCGGGCCGCTACCCAGGCTGGCCATGGCCAGCGTTCCGTCGCCAACCTTTTCGATGCCGCCCGCGCCGCCGATGGCGCCGCTCAAGGTCAACGTGTCGGTGTCCTGAACCACCGTGGCCCGGGTGTCCTTCGCCAGGTCGATCGGCGCGCTAATGGTGTTCGAGCCGCTCACGTTGTTGATGTGGGCGTTCAGTGCGATCGAGCTGTTCATGGTGAACTTGTTGGCGCCCGAGGCCGCGATGACGTAGTCCGTGCCGTCGAAATTCAGCGAACTGACGGTGGCGTTGACGTCGAGGGTCACGGTCTCGCCCGTGCCGGCGAATAGGGCTCGCCGGGCGCTCGTATTGGGCACGTGCAACGACCAGTTGCCGACATTGTTGTAATTGTTACTGGGACCGGCCGTGTTCCACGTGTTCATGTCGGCGAAAACGGCCGAGATGCTCGCCATGCCATCGTCCACGATGTTCACGCCCAGCGTGCCGACGCCGTCGACCTTGGGCAGGAAGGTGATCGTCCCGGTCTTGCTGCCGTAGCCGACGATCTGGTAGCTGCCGGCCCACGGAACGTTTCCGATGAAATCGGTGACGACCGTGGCGTTGCCGCCGCCGGCGGTCAGGGCGCCGGTCACGTTGATCGAGCTGAGCCCGGCGCCGTCGCTAATCACGAACGTCGCGCCGCTGCCGTCGGCCAGGGTGAGCGCCGACGTCTTGAGGATCACGGCGCCTCCAATTCCCGTGTCGATTACGTTGTTCATCGAGTCCCAAACGGCCGGCATGATCGCCGCGTCGGCGGCCACGGTGATTGGGCCGAAGGACGAGGCACCCCACGGATCGGCCGTATGGGCGGCCAAGCTGCCCGCGTTGACGGCCGTCGTGCCGGTGTATGTATTGTAACCGGAGGCGAGGACCAACTGGCCGGCGCTGTTCTTGGTCAGGCCGCCGCCGGTCGACAAAGCGTCTTCCAGCAGCGGTGTCGCCACAACAACGTCGAAACCATTGGTGTCGATCGTTGCGCCGCCCGCTTGGACAAAGACACTCTGACCGGGGGTGGTGCTGCCGTCGGCGATGAAGTTGTTTTTATTGCCCGTAGCCTTGAGAGTGCCCCCGTTGAAGTTGATTTGGCCACTGCCTCCACCCGAGCCGAGATTGATCGTGCCGGCGACCGTCGCGGTGGACGAGCCGTTGAGAGTCAACACGCCCAACGCGCCCGTCGCGCCAAGTCCCATGTCCAAGTTTCCGCCAACGGTTATCGAGGCACTGTCGTTCAAGGTCACTGAGCCGGATGCGTTCTCGCCATACACGCCGATGTTGAAGACCGCATTGGTCTGAATGGAACTCGTGCCGTTGAGCACGGCGGTCGAGTTCGCGTTCGCGCCGTAACCGAAGTCGACGGAGTTCGTCCCGATTGACGCATTGTCGTTCATCGTAAGCGTAAACACGGAGTTGTTTTCGCCAAGATTGAGCCACTGCTGCCAGTTGACTCGAGCGTTGCCGCTCATGTTCCATGTGACGGTGCTGCCTGCCTGACCGCCGGGGCGTCCGTAGTTGCCGTTGTAGACGCTGTTTCCGCTCATCGTCAGCGACGCGGTCGCATTGTTGACGCCGAAGTTGGACCAATTCCCTGATGTGAGCACCGCCGAGTCGGACAGGATGATCGAGCCGTCACCGCTTTCCCACCCCAGGTCCATGTGGGCAAAAGTGGCAGTCGAGGCGCCGCTCATCGTAAGCGTTCCCACTGCTCCTGCATTAACGCCGATCCTCGCGGCGTCGTTGACCGTGATCGAAGCGTTGTTGCCGACCGTCATCGTCGCCGTGCTGCCCCACTCGCCGATGACGAATTGCCCGCCGGAGGCGGTTTGGACGATCGAGCCGCTCTGCAGATCGTAGGTGGACGTTCCCGGCGCGTTGGCACGGCCGACGAGAAACCAATATCCATAATTGACGACGCCGCCGGTTTGGAGCACGTGCCCCTCGCCGGGATCGAACGGCGCGTTTGGCCAACCGGTCGTCGGGGATCCATCGCCCACCCAAATGTCATTGGGAACACCGGCAAAGAGGTGATCAGCATCGATCTTCACAACGCCCGCATTTCGGACGATGGCTAGATCGCCGGCGCCGGGCACGATGCCGGTCGTGATGCCGTCCTGGGCGGACCAGAGGCTCCCATCATTGACGAAGCCATCGCCTGTTGCGAGGTTCCAGTAATAGAAGGCCGCTTCCGCGGAGCCCGTGAAGGCCAGGCTGCCCAGCGCAAGAAACATGGAGATTTTGAAAAGTCGATTCATGATTTGCGTCCTCGTGTCGAGAAAAGTGAATGTTACCGAACCGTTTGCCTATCCTTCCCATGCATGACGGCGCGCGGCGCGAACGCGCGGATTCTTAAGCCTCGCCGCGAATGCTCCCTCCTTTTGCTGAATTGACGGTTGCGCCCGGCGCGACAAGATACGCGCTGACCATCAGAATCTCATAGTGCGAAAACACCGAACTGTGCGTAGCCCATCGCTCAGGCCGGGTGCTTGCGATGAGGCCCCTGAAATTGGCACGACCGGCATATACGGCCGAATATAACGCTCGAATTAACCGATTCAATCATTCTCATGGGGGGTGTGAATATGATATTTAACGTTCTGACTATTAGATATACAAATGAGAATAGCTAGAAGGGGGGGGTTCATGTCTGGACGACCCCGAAGGAGAAATGGAGCCGCCACGCGCAAAAAAACGGCCCGACCATTATGGCCGGACCGTCGATTCTCGCCAAGGCGAGTTTTATAAGGCCCGTCGGCCGCCCGGCCGTTCGGGATCGGCCGGGCGGTAACGGGCTCGTATCGCTACGTCAGGTCGCCGTTAGCGGCGAACACGCCGCGCGAGTCCGGCCATGGCCAGACCCAGCAGCAAGGCAA
>DOEZ01000168.1 GCA_003532715.1 Planctomycetaceae bacterium | reverse complement strand
CGTCCGACGACCTTTTTCGTCGAAGGTTCTTCGGGTGGCTCGGCTCTCCTGGAAATCGTTCCTGTTTCGGCAACAGAAACGAATTTGAAATGGGGCTTAATTTGCCTATCGGCGTGGTCGCGTCTGGTCCTTGGCGGTGACGTTACTCGCAACGAGGTGACTCCCATGCAACGCACAACGGCGCGTGCGGTTTTTCTGTTGGCGTCCGCTCTGACGGGCTTTTCGACTGCAGCCAGCAGCGTTCCGGCGACCGAAATCGCCCGTTTCCACTTGGCCGACGCGCCAACCAAGGCCGACGACGTGAAAGCGCGTTCCGCGCCGGCCAGCAACCCTGATCCGCTGACGGCGGCTTTGGCCAAGCCGATTCTTGGTCGGGGCGACGTCATGGCGGCCCTGTCGCGGTATTGCCTCGACCGCCTGCCGGCCGCTCCGAATCCGGCGAGCACGGCCGAGTGGCAAGCCGAGTCCGAGAGGATCCGCAAGCGTGTTCTGCGAGAAGTTGTATTTCGCGGCCGAGCCGCCGCGTGGCGCGACGCTCCCGCGCGCGTCGAGTGGCAAGGGACGATTCCGGGTGGACCGGGTTACTGCATTCGAAAGCTTCGGTATGAGGCACTGCCGGGCATGTGGATTCCCGCGCTGGTCTACATGCCCGACGGAATCGAAGGCAAGATCGGCGAAGTTCCGGCCGTCTTGAATTTTCACGGCCACGTGGGCGGACCCGGCAAAGCCTATGTGCCAAAACAAATCCGCTGCATCAATCTGGCCAAACGCGGCCTGATCGCAATGAGCACTGGCTGGTTTGCAACAGGTCAGTTGGTTCACCAAGACTATCTACACAATCGCGCGCCGCAACTCGATTTGTGCGGCGCCGCCGGGCTGGCTCCCTTCCATCTTCTCATGACCCGGGCTCTCGATATCCTACTTTCCATCGAACAAGTCGATTCGCGGCGAGTGGCGGTCACGGGGCTTTCGGGCGGCGGCTGGCAAACCATCATGCTCGGTTCTCTCGATCGGCGGCCGACGCTCGTCGCGCCGGTCGCCGGCCACGCCGCGTTCGCGATGCGAGTCGAACATCCGCTGTCGTTGGGCGATTACGAGCAGATGCCTTGTGATCTGGCCGAATGGTGCGACTATTCCCACCTGACGGCCATGGTCGCCCCGCGACCGTTGTTGCTGACCTACAACATCAAGGACAATTGCTGCTTTCAGGCCGATCAAGCGCTCGGCTCGCTCCTGGCGACAACCTTGCCCGTCTACCGCCTGCACGGCAAGCCGCGTTTCTGTCGTTGGCACGTCAATTATGACCCGGGCACGCACAACTACGAGCGAGATAATCGCGAGGCGTTCTATCGCATGGTCGACGAGTTTCTTTTCACCGGCGACGATCGCATGGAGACGGTCGAGATACCGTGCGAGTCGGAAGTCAAGAAGTTCGAGGAGCTTGTCGTCGATTTGCCGGAGCGGAACGCCACCTTCCAGGCTCTGGCGAAGCAACTCATGGCCGATCTGCCCAGAGACTTGACGCCGCCCGACGACGTCGTCGGACGTCATGCGTGGGTCAAACAACGTCGTGACGCTTTACGAAGCGTGACGCGCTACGCCGAGTTGCCCGTCGAAGGCGAACTGGTCGAAGAGCCAACCAACGCGGGGGAAAAGGCCGGCGAGTCGGCGACGGTCGGCCTATTGTCGGTTCGATCGGGCCATACCACCGCAACCATCCGCCGCTGGCGACTCCTGCTCGGCCCGTATTGGACCGTCCCCGCGGTCGAGATAACTCCGCCGGGCAAGCCGGTCGAGACCGTCCTACTCGCCGCCGACAAGGGACGATCGGCCACGTCGGATCGGGTGGCGGAATTGCTCGGCCAAGGCAAACGGGTGCTCGTCTTCGACCTCTTGCTCATCGGCGAGCAAACGCCCGAAAGCCACGGAAGCCTATTTGCCATGCTCGCCCAATCGACCGGCGGGCGGATTGTTGGGATTCAAGCGGCTCAGATTGCCGCCGTCGCGCGATGGACCAGGCTCCGGTATCCGAGCCCCGTAAGACTGGAAACGTGCGGTCCGCGAACGTCGCTTTCGGCTCTGGTCGCCACCGTCTTGGACCCGCGACTCGTCGACGGCCTTCAGACTCGCGAGTCGCTCGAATCGCTCAAGGACGTGATTCGAAACAACTGGACGTTCGAGCAGATGCCGGAAGCGTTTTGCTTTGGCCTACTGGAGGTCGTCGACATCGAGCAACTGAGGCGGCTCGCCGAGGGGCCGTAAACCGCAAACCATTGCTCTCCAATAACTTACGGCGTTCTTGTTTTCCTCTTCCCAACGTTTGCCCGGGCGACTACACTACGTCTCCTTTTTTGAACTCCCTTTTCCGAAACTATGTTCATCGAAGGATTTGCGTCGTGAATTACTGCACGATCAGTCCGTCACGGAAGACAATCCCGGGGTCTTGCTCGGCGTGGGTCGCGTCGGCCCTGTTCGTCCTTTCGCTGTCTCTGTCCGCTGTCGGCGCGACTTGGGCCGACGATAGCCCCATTCGCGCGATGCCCCCCTCCGTGGCATCGTCGTCGGATTGGACCGTCGAACCAGCCCCTGAAACACTCCTCACAACGCCTCTGCGACGGATGATTGACGAGGGCGTGCAACCGGCGCGGTTCGAGGCGGTGACGGGCTTGGAGTTTACCGAATCAGTCGCGCCGCCGGTCGTCGAGATCTTCGAGCCGTACTCTTGGCAGGTCGTGCCCGACGGCCTGCTGTACCCGAACTATCTGGCGGGCGTTCGCGAGCCACGGATGGGAATACAGTTGTTCCACGAGAAGGAACTGGGCTCGCTTTGGGACGGATCGATCGGTTTGCGGCAAGGGTTGATTCGCTACGGAACGACCGATCCGCTCTGGCCCGAAGGATGGCAACTCGATGTCGAGGCGGCGGCCTTTCCGCGGCTCACGGCCGACGAATACGGCGACATGATTTCGTGCGACTACCGTTACGGCACGGCGTTGACCCATCGCCGCGGACGGCTGGAAACGAAATTGGCGTTCTACCACCTCAGTTCACATCTTGCCGACGAGTACCGGTACGTTATCCCTTGGCGGCCGAGGATCAACTACTCGCGGTTCGCGCTGGTGCTCGGCGGCGCATTCTATCCGTGGGAAAGCGTCCGCGTTTACGGCGAGGCGGGCTACGGAGTCTACACCGACGGGGGCAACGAACCGTGGGAGTTCCAGTTCGGCGTCGACTATAGCTCGGTGAACCCAACCGGCTTTCGTGGAGCGCCTTTTCTCGCCGTCAACGGTTATCTGCGCGAGGAGGTCGATTTTGGCGGCAATTTCGTGCTCCAGGCCGGCTGGCAATGGCGAGGTGCGACAGGCCGCCTCGCGCGCTTTGGTCTCCATTACCTGAACGGGAAGAGCGTCCAATACCAGTTCTTTGACGAGTACGAGGAGCAAATCGGCCTCGGCTTCTGGTACGACTTCTAAAGGAAGATTGGCCAAGAAAAGGCAGAAGGCACGTCATCAAACGGGAACGTGCCTTCCGCATCGTCTTCCTCGACCAGCCGCTCTACTTGGACCTGGCCGGTTTCTCCAACTCCGCCGTGAACCGTTCGGGGTCGTCATTGAAGGCGGCCAAGGTCGCCTTGCTCGAGAACATGAACAATCTCCCGTCGTAGACCACGCACATCTCGGTTCGTCCGGGCACCAGATCGCCCGACGTGGCCGCCAACACGGGATCGCGGCCCGCCAGAACCGGAGCGTAACGTTCGGGATTTGCTCGGAACAAACGCTGCTGCTGAGGACCCGATAGAAAATACGTCTGCCCTTCGTGTTCGACCGCCAGTTGCGGATTGCCATCGACCCACTGCTCGTGGCGAACCAACTCAACGGGGCAGTAGCCGTCGAGTCCGACGGAAGGGACGTGGGCCGGTTGCTGGAATTCGACCGATAGTGCTTCCGAGCGTTCGGACGCCGCGCGGCGCGACTTCCATTCGCCCGGCTCAACCCAAGGTTTGTCCGTTGCCAGCGAGTCGTTTGTCGGAGACGGCCCAGGCGTTGGCGGCGCGGGCGCGTCGGGCAGGGGCGCCGATGCATTGAGCGGCTCGGGTCGAGCAGGCGGCGCCGTTCCTCCGGCCGACCCCAGGGCGGGCATAAGCATCGGCGCGCCGCCCATGTTCACCACGGAGGCCGGCGGCATCGGCGCTTCGGCCGGCACGGATCCGAGACTCTCGGCGGGCATACTTGACGACTGTCCGACAAGCGTCGTCGGGAGAACTAATCCCGGCGGCACGACTTCGGGGAGCGGGGCCAGGTCCAAGGACGATTCGGCCGGCGCCAACGTCGGCGACGGTTGGGTGAACGGTCCGTTCGGCCGGCTGACAGTCGCGATCGGCGCGTTTGGGCTCGACACTTCAGGCAACGCGCCCGGCGTGGTCGGTATCCACTTCGTCTGACGCGGCATCGGCGCCGGCGGAATCACGTAAGTCGAGTCCATTCCCGGCAAACTGGGTATCGGCGCTTGCTCCGTTTTCGGCACGCTTTCGGCCGGAGGCGGCGTCTCGGGGAGGGTGCTTTGTGGCGGGAGATCGAGCCCGGGGAGGCCGAATTCCTGGAAAGGCAACGGCGTCGTGGGAACCTGTCCGCTCGGTGGCCCTTGCTGAATCCTCACGCCCGGCCCGGTTTCGGCTTCCGGCGGAGCGTACTCTTCCTTGGGCAACACTTTGGGCAGTACGCCCGGCGGAGCAACAATGTGCTCGATGCCGCGGTCTTCGGGAAAGCGCACGTCGGCCCGAAGCTCATGGCCCGGCCAAGGGGTCCATTGTCGTGTGAAATGGCCCCAATAACGAGCGTTCGGGATGCACATGCACGGCCCCGAGCAACAGGTGGGGCACAGCGCCATTTCTCCCGGATAGGGCATTGGCACGGGAGTCGTCGCGTTCCTCGCGCCGACAGACTGCGACGGGTTTCCCGACGCGACCGTCGAGAGGGCAAGAGAGATCGTCGAAACGGCCCCCATCGCCGTCAACAACGATCGAAGCTGTCTAGAGTTTAACATGGACTGCGTCCCCTCAATGGTCGTTGACTAAGTTATTGCGTAAGTGAATCCGACCTTCGTTGCGGTATGAAATCGCTCTTGATGGTCCCGTACTCTTAATAGGCTCGTCGATAGCCGATCAATTGCACGCCTCGAACGGCCGAGGCGGTCAATGAGGTGAAGCCGAGGAACCGCTCGAACGGACCGATGATCTTGCTGATCGTCGAGTGGAACGCGATGATCTTGTCGTCGTCGATGAACACCCGGTCGCCCGGCAGAATCTGGTAGTTCGTCGCCGTCACCGCCCCGCGCGTGATCGCGTCGTAGTTGATCGGCAGAACCTGCTCGCAGCCGTACCCGCCCGGCGCGGGACGCGCGATCCAGATGTTCTTGCTCGACAACTGCGACAGTCCTTGCACCTGGCTCAAGGCGTCCAACACGGTCTCGTTGCCCGTGATCGGCACGCGGACGATGTTGTCGCCCTGGCCCGCGCCGGCCGTGATGATGTAATAGACCTTGCTGTTGTACGAGGCGATGTCGATCGAGGCTTCGGGCGAGTCGAGGAAGGCCGACAGGTGTCTTTCGATCGCCAGCTTCGCTTCGGTCAGCGTCTTGCCGGCCACGTGGACCGAGCCGTACTGACGCAGGTTGATCGTCCCGTCGGAGGCCACCAGGTAGGGCCCCGTGATCGGCTGCAAGCCGGAGGCCCGGGCAAGCTGGACCGAGACTTGCGGGCGCGCCAGAATCTGGAGCAGCTTGGCCGTGATTTCGCGCTCGGCTTCTTCGATCGTCATGCCAACAATGCGGACCGTGCCGTAGGCCGGTCCCAGGTTGACGGTTCCCTCGGCCTCGACCAGGTAGTAGTTATTGATCGGTTGGTCCAGAAGCGTGTTGAGCACGCTGATCTGCACCACGTCGTAGCTTTCGATCCGGTACGGCGGAAGCGGGACCAGCTTGAGCAGTTCGACTTGCAGGATATCGGGCGGCTCGATGCGGTATTCGGGCAGGCTCCGCATGTCCATTTCGCGCGGCGGGGCCATGCCCGGAGGGGCCGGCTGCTCGAGCGACGGCGGATAGAAATCCATCGACCGGCAACCACCGACGATCCCCAGCAAAAGGGGGATAAGCAGAAGGGCACGGCGGAGATGAAAACCCGTCGCGCCCCGATCTTCACGCCCGGGGCCAGCCGTGTTGCTAACAGGTCGGCTCGCAGCCGCACGCGAAAACGAACATCGAGAGGTATTGAGGACTCTCATTTGTGGCACTTTGGATAGTGTGGGTAATTTTCAGTGCGTACCGTGAGACTGATCCTACGACCGCTCCGATCGCTATCATCGGAATAATCGGCAAAGTCTACCAGCGACTTGAACTCGAATTGGGGGTGGTGGCGTTATGGTTTCTCGACGATCTGGTCCGCAGGCTCGGTCCTCGACGGTTTTTCCTGAGCCTCAAGACCGCTACAAACCGAATAACCCTGAAGAACAGCAAAGTCGCGTGGCCGCGCCCCAGTGCGAACGGGCGCCCCGCCATGAATACTCACCGGGGGGAATAACGTGTTTCTATCTCGCATTCACCAAGGCGTTCGCGGTCCGCGCCGAACGTCGATGCCGTCGGCTGCCGCGTCTCTTGTCGCCGTTTGCGTTTTGAGCGGTTGGATATGGTTGGCGTCCCCGCCGGGCGAGTCGATCGCCTTGGCACAAGGTTGGAGTCGCCCCTCGCCAGTCGGCAAACACACTCCGGCCCAGGGCGACGTCGAATCGGCAACGCGGCGTTCCGATCCGCGCGTCGCCGACACGAGCGAAGAAGCTCGCCGTGGCGCGATCCAATCGATTCCTTTCGAGAAAATCGATCCCGAGGCTCGGCGCAAGCTGGCCGGAGTTCTTTCGTCAACCACCCTTTTCCGCCGGATGCCTGTCCACGTGGCTCCCTGCGATCCCGACCTCTACTCGTTTCTGGTACGTCATCCCGACGTGCTTGTCGGAATCTGGGAAGAACTGGGCGTGAGCGAATTCCGAATGGCTCAAACCGGGCCGGGGGTCTTTCGACTCGCCGACGGGACCACGGCCACTGCCACCACCGAATTCGTCTATCGCGACCACGAAACGCACATCGCCTATTGCGAGGGCGAGTACCGCGGGCCGCTGCTGCGAACGCCGATTCGCGGGCGGTCGATCTTGATCTTGAAGACGGGCCATGTTCAGGAAGCGGACGGGAACTGCTACATCACGAGCCGGCTCGACACATTTGTCCACGTCGAAGACGCCACCGTCGACTTCCTGACGCGAACCTTTCAACCGCTGGTCGGCAAGGTGGCCGACCACAACTTCCTTCAAACGACCGCCTTCGTCGGCAGCCTCTCGCGAACCACGCAAACCAACCACCAGGGAGTGCAACGTCTGGCCGCTCGGCTGCATCGGGTCGATCCCAAGGTTCGCCGCGAATTCGCCGCACTGGCCGGCGAAATCGGCCAAAAAGCGACACGGCAAGCGTCGCATGAAATGCCCCTGGGCACGCCCGTGGCCATCCGAGACGAACGGGACGAGGAAACCGTGACGCGGTAGTCGGGCCGTTAAAGCTCTTCAATGCTCGCGACGATTTGGTCGATTACGGCGTAGTCGGTCTTCGGGTTGAAGAAGACGGCCTTCCAGGCGGGGAGGTTGACGCCGTGGGGGCGGTAGCCCATCGAATTGGTGAAACTCAGCCGCGCGTCGATCGCCGGATCGAGCATCGCCTCGCGTTTGTTGAACAGGCGGTGGATCTCGGCCGCGTAGTGCCGCCATTCGTCCGCCGGCACCTCGCCCCGCTCGACGCGGTCGAAAATCTCCTTCGCATTGCGTCCCTTCGGCAGCACCCACCAGACGACGCCCGGGCCGACCGTCTCGGCGTTGAGCACTTTGCAACAGTCGAGCCGGTCGAGTCGCTGTTTGAGGGCGTGGGCCATCTCGAGGGCGTTGGCCACCAACATCTGGCACCCGACCAGCCCCAGCCCGTTGAGCGACGCCATGACCGAATAGGGCCCGATCGCCGGCCGCGAGCATTCGAGCGTAAAGAGCGCCGGGTCGCGGCGGTAGTCGGCCTCCGAGAAATAGGGCACCTGCTCCTTGGGCCGGAACAGGTGTTCGAGATCGGCGCGGCGGTTGACGATGAACGCGCTCGATGGGTAGTGGCCCCAGCCCATCTTGTGGAAGTCGATCGTGACCGAGTCGGCGTGATGGAGCTTCTGCGTCTGCCGCTGGACCTCGGCCACCAGTGGCAAGCTGTCGTCGTTGAGCCCGAACGGGTTGTTGTGCAGGTGATACTCGGTCAGGAAGCACAACGCCCAGCCAACCGCCGCGTCGACGTGGAGCTGCGGCGCGGGCTGGCCGTATTGGGCTGATTTCTGGTTGATGATTTCGCGGATGGCGGCGACGTCGTCGATGCCCGAGGCGTCGGTGCCACCGAACGTGGCGATGACGAAGGCGACGAGCGTTTCGGCCCGATAGAGTTCGTCGAGTTTGTCGGCCAGCAGATCGAGCCGCATCGAGATGGCCCGATCGGTCGGCACGCAGTGGAGGTTTTCGGTGCCGATGCCGAGCCAGCCGGCCAGCGTCGCGTTCGAGTAGTGGGCCGCCTCGGAGACGACGCCCGCGATGCGGCGTCCTTGCAGGCCGGATCGCATCGCGCCGGGCAGGACTTTTTCGATGCCGATCTTGCCGCCGTAGAGATTCGAGACGGTGCCGCCCATGGTGAACACGCCCCAGGGCGATTCGGTGTGGTAGAAGACCAGGTTGGCCAGGGCCGTGATCGCCTTGAGTTCGAGTTCGTTGGATCGCTGACTATAGGTGTCGACGCACAGGTTCGGGTTTTTCAGCAAGCAGGCCAGCACGCCGACCAGCGAGGCGTAGTTGGCCGGGCCTTTGACGTTTTCCAGATGGAGCTTCGAGTACCAGCCGTCGGTGCCCCAGAAATAGGGGAAGATCGAGTCGCGTGCGTCCTTCAGATTGCCCGGCAGGGTGTGGATTTCGGGATTGGCCTGTGCCGTTTCGTAGTTGCGCGACATGACCGTGGAAGGCGGGAGCATCTCTTCGGCGGCCATGGCCGAGAGGAGCTCGTCGAAAATCTGAGTAATCTGCCGCTTGTCGCAGACGAAGAAAGTCTTGATCAGTTCGTCGAGTTTGGCACGATCCATGGCGAAGGCTCCGAGGGGCGGTGAGTGGGCGGGACGGGGTAACCCCGGGGGCGAATTATCCCGGCTCATTCCCATTGTCAAGGATAGCTTACGGCGGGCAAGGGCGGGAGGCTGTGAAATCGGGCCGATGGAAGGCAAAGCCCAAGAATATCCCGCTTGCCGAGTGGGACCTCCGCAGTCCGCGCCCGGGCGACCAGAGGGGATTACGCTGCTCCCCTCGGAACCTCGTGGTGGAATGGTGGATATCTTGAAGCTCCGTTTAAGCTACCTTGAACGCCTGATTCGAAAGGTGGTTCTATGTCCCCATTGATGACCATAGGAAGAAACACCCCACAACGACTGCTAGATATGCCAATGGGAATAGTGCTAAGCAATGTCTCTTGTCCCCACCTTTCCTTCTTGGCTGCCCATCTTGCTCCCATCAAGCCGAGAAAAAATACTCCTGGATAGGCGATGGATGAAATTTGACATACGCGCGCCACGAACATGAGCACAAATGGTTCTCGCCCACTGGAGTGTCCCGCCAAACTCATTAG
>DOEZ01000420.1 GCA_003532715.1 Planctomycetaceae bacterium | reverse complement strand
CATGGATCGCCGCGCCGTGCGCGACCGCCTCGTCGGCGGCGACCGAGACGTCGGGGTCCATACCGGAGATTTGCCGGAGCATCTGGCGGATCATCGGCATCCGGGTCGCGCCGCCCACCAGCAGCACCCGATCGATCTGGCTCCACGAGATTCCCGCGGCGGCCAGTGTTTGGCTCACCGTGAACCGCGTGCGTTCGACCAGGTCGCGTGTTGCCTCCTCGAATTGGCCGCGAGACAATTCAATGCGGGCGACGCGGCCTTCATGGTCGCAAGTGACCGTTGCCTTCTCTCGCGTTGAGAGCGTACGTTTGGCGTCCTCGCACGATTGCCACAGACGCCCCATCGTCGCCGAATCGTCGCGCGGATCGACGCCGTGGCGCTGGGCGAACGCAAGGGCGGCGAACGCGACAAGCCGCTGGTCCCAATCGTAGCCGCCCAGTTGAACGTCCCCGTCGGTGGCCAGGGTAACGAGTTCGCCGCGACGGACTTCGACGATTGTCACGTCGAACGTTCCGCCGCCGAGATCGTAGACCAGAAGCCGCGACGGCCGGTCGGCGTCGGCCGGACGCGCGAGAAGCCCTACCTGGTGGGCGAATGCCAGCGCGGCCGCCGTGGGCTCGTTGATGATGTCGATCACGTCGAGCCCGGCCATGTAGCCCGCATCTTGCGTGGCCTTGCGCCGCACCTCGTCGAAATAGGCCGGCACGGTGACGACGGCTCGTGAAAACGGCCCGATTCGCAACGCCGCGTCTTCGCGGAGCTTGTTGAGAATCCATGCCTCGATCACCTCGGGCGGATATTGTTGGCCGCCGATCGCCTTATGGAATACGGGCCGTCCGACGTCGCGTTTGGCGCACAAGGCCACTCGTTCGACTTCGGTCGCAACCGCCTTGATCGCCTCCTTTCCGACGACGACTTCGTCGCCGTCGAACAAAACGGCGCTGGGCGTCAGCCGGTCGCCCTCGGCGTTGATCAGCGTCTCGGGCCGTCCCGAGGCGTCCAGCCGCGCCACGACCGAATAGGTCGTTCCGAGATCGATGCCGACGGCGGGTAAGTCACTCATGGGGCAAACTCAGGGATCGTTCCTCGGCGAGACAACGGCGGCGGACGACGACACGGCGGTTCCACTCGTCCCGTGGAATCGGCGTCATTCCTCGCGCGTGAAGTTCGAGACCAGCACGTCCTTGAGCAATTCCATGGTTTGTCGCGTGCGCTCGGTGCCGATGGCGACGATGCTCTTGCCTCCCTCGCGGCGAATGATGCGAATGCTGCGCAAGTTGATGTTGGCTTCTTTCAGCCTTCGCGTGATGCGGGCCAACTCGCCCGGATGGTCGTCCAACTGCACCACGACGGCGTCCTCGCTCAGGGCGTGGAAGGGCGTTTGGGCGAGGGCCCGAAGCGCGTCGTCGTACTTGTCGACGGTCATGATGGTGACGCCCGAGCCGGCGATCGTCTCGGCGTCGATCGTTTCGATGTTGACTCCGGCGGCGGCCATGGCCTCGGAAACTTCGGCCACGACGCCGGGACGGTCCTCGCTGACGATGATGATCTGTTTCATTTCATTACCCTGTTGCTTTCCACCGCCGCGTCGCTGCGGGCAATATCGCCGGCCAATCGGTCGATTTGCGCTCGGGTGACGTGGGGCATGGTGATTACATGAGCGATGTCTCTCTGGACGGCCAGTTGCCAACGGCTGACCACTTCGGGCGCGGGCCGGTCGAAGACGACGGTGACCGAGTTGCGGTGTCGCCAGGCGCGGCGGCCGACCTCGCTGAGCCGCTCGATGGCGTAATCGGCCACGTCGAAGCAATACTCGACCCGCCGGCGGCACCCTTCCAAGCCCAAGGTGCGGAAGGCGTACCACAAGAACAGCGGGGTGATGGCGTTCCGCGAGCCGAGGATGGTGGTGTCCATGGTTCCGACGTACTCGATGCTCCGCGCGATCCGATCCACGTAGCGTTTCTTGGCGAGTACGATGCCGCAGGGAATCGGCGCGCCGATCATCTTGTGTCCGCTGATCGAAATGCTGTCGAGTCCGGCGAGGAAGTCCCAAGGCTGGGGGTCGTCGACAAACGGGAGGATCATGCCGCTCAGCGCGGCGTCGGCGTGGATGTAGCTTTGGTGGACAGCCAACTCGTCGAGAATCTGGCGGATGCCGGCCAGGTCGTCGACCGCCCCTTTCATGGTCGTGCCCACGTTGGCGAAGATGATTGGCGGCACGTCGCGATGGATTCTGATCGTTTCGCGCAGATCCTCGAGGTCCATCGTCCCGTCGGGGTTGCTCTTGATCATGATGTTGCGGACGTGGAGGCAGCGGAGGATCTTGTTGACCGAGTAGTGGGTGTCCTCGGAGTAATAGACCAGTCCCTCGGGGAACAGTTCGCGGCCCAGAAAGATGCCGTACATGTTTCCCTCGGTGCCGCCGCACGAGATGTAGCCCCAGGCGTCTTGTTCGGGAATGTGCGTCAACTGCTGAAAGACCTCGAGAACTTCTCGCTCGAAATCGTGCGTGTTCAGGTGGAAATTACTCGGCACGTAGGGGTCGCCCACGTTGTTGATCGGATGATTGAGGAATGGAAACAGGGGCGAGTAGTCGAAAACCGCGTTGCACGGGTAGCCGATGAAATAGTCGGCCTCGCGCTCGATCATCGCGTAAAGATCGTCGAGGCGTTTCTTGTCGTCGAGCGAGAGCGGAGGAGGCGCGGTTAAGTGCTTCATAGTTTCACCGTCGGGGTTAATTGGAATCCGCATCGGGACGGAACGGGTCCTCATGGGCAATCGCGCTGAAACCGGGCACGCCTTGGTCGCCCTTCGTTCGTTCCATGCATTAAGGTCAACGAGTATATCAACTTCTTTCTAGAGCCACCCCTCCCGGCGGTACCACTTGGCCGTCTCACGAAGCCGCTCGGCGAGGGTCGTCTCGACGACGTAGCCGAGTTCGTCGGCGGCAGCCTCGGGACTGCACATCCAGGAACCGCCGCCGATCTCGCGGGCCTTGTCGAGGTTGAGATAGAGGGGCCGACGGAGAACGCACGAGACGCCATGGACGACGGCCGCCACGCCCCACACGCCCGGCATGGGCACCTGCACGATCAGAACGTGGCGTCGTCCCAACGCGTCGGCGACCATGCCGCCCAATTCGGCCCAAGTGGGATACTCGGCCGAAGTGCCGAAGTAGCATCCCTGGGCACGAGTTGCCGGGTCGTTCTCGTCGGCGACGATCCTTCGCCCGCGTTCGGCCGCGCGGATGATCAAGGAACACAGGTCGGTGACGTGGATGATCGAGTAACGGTGGTTGCCGAGGCTGGGCGTCAGGTGAACCCCCCATCGCCGGACGGGGCGAAACAAGGTCAATCCGTCGTGGTCGGCCGGACCGATGACGATCGCGGGCCGGACGACGGTGATCGGCATTCGATCGGCGAAGGATCGCAAGGCCCGTTCGCCGGCCAATTTGCTTCGCCCATAGTCCGAAACGGGTTCACACGGGTCGGTCTCGCGACGAAGACGACCGTCCTCGGAAGGCCCACATGCCGCCAGGGACGAAATGTAGGTCAAGACGGGCGGGTGAGGCAATTCAGCGCAGATTTCGGCAAGCCGGGCGGTGCCCCGTTGGTTCACGGCGAAAAGCGTCTCGACGGCAAGTGTCTTGNNTCGCGCCGGCGACATGATAGACGATATCCTGCCCTCGGACCGCCGAGCGAAGGGCGTCGTGGTCGTCAAACCCCTCGAAAACGGCTATTTTCGCGCCGAGGGATTTCAGTCCGGCCAGCCGGTGGCCCGGTCGGACGAGACAGGTAATTTCGTCCCCCTGTTTTTGCAGGGCTTGAACGAGATTCGAGCCCACAAACCCATTGGCGCCGGTCACGAGCACTCGTTTCATCGTTCTACCCGGCAATGGTGGACGCGGATTTCCGTCTCCGTCCGACCGTCGATCCTTTGGCCGGTCCCTTGACGTAATCGTCGGAACATCGCTACAATCACGGAGTTACGAATTCACCTCGAAACCTTGGCGGGCAACGTGTCATGTCTTCCAATGTCGCCGTTATACCAGTTGCGTCGCGTCGGGAAAAGAAAGATTTTCTCCGATTTCCGTGGACGTTGTATCGGGATGACCCGAACTGGGTTCCGCCGCTGCGCGGAAATGAGATGGAGCTGGTGGGCTATCGGTCGCACCCGTTTTACGAGTTCAATTCGGTTCAGACCTTCGTGGCCTATCGGGGCGGCCTCGTTTGCGGCCGGATCGCCGCCATTTTGAACCAGGGCCATATCGACCGATTTGGCGACCGGCGGGGTTTTTTTGGTTTCTTCGAGTGTGTTGACGATCAAGAAGTGGCCGACCGGCTGTTCGACGCGGCTCGGGATTGGTTTGCCACTCGCGACGTTTTCGCCATGCGCGGCCCGGCCAATCCGTCGCTGAATCATACGGTGGGCTTGCTGGTCGAGGGGTTCGAACTCTCGCCGACGTTCATGATGACGTACAACCGGCCGTATTACGCGCGGTTGATCGAGGGTTACGGATTCAAGAAGGCGCAGGATCTGTACTCGTATTACGGCCACGTCGACATGCTGCCGCGGATTCACGATCGGTTGGCGCCCATTTCGGAACAGATCGTCGAA
>DOEZ01000008.1 GCA_003532715.1 Planctomycetaceae bacterium | reverse complement strand
GCCCGCCTTCATGCCCGTCGGAACCGTCGGATCGGTCAAGGGACTCGAAATCGAGCAGATCCGCGCGACGGGGACGCAAGTGGTGCTGGGCAATACGTACCACCTGACGTTGCGCCCCGGCGAGGACGTCGTGGCCGCCTTGGGCGGGCTCCATCGGTTCATGGGTTGGGACGGCCCCATTCTGACCGATAGCGGTGGATTCCAACTCTTCAGCCTGGCCCAAATGACCAAGGTCACCGAAGAGCAGGCCGTGTTCCGCTCGCACATCGACGGCCGTCTGCTCGATCTTTCGCCCGAGCGAGCCGTCGCCATCCAGGAGACGCTCGGCAGCGACATCGCAATGGTCTTGGACCACGTGGTGGCGTTGCCCAATGCGCCCGAGGTCGTCCGCGACGCCATGGAACGCACGATCCGCTGGGCTCGCCGGTGCCGCGATGCCGCCCGGCGAGCCGATCAGGCCCTGTTCGGAATCGTCCAGGGAGGGCTCGACCCGGCGCTTCGGGTTCAGTGCGCCGAGCAGTTGAACCGACTGGATCTGCCAGGCTACGCCATTGGGGGGTTGAGTGTGGGGGAGACGCCCGACGAGATGTACGAAATGCTCGACGTGACGGTGCCGGCGATGCCGTCCGACCGTCCACGGTACCTAATGGGGGTGGGCCGCCCCGAGGATCTGCTCGAAGCCGTCGCCCGAGGTGTGGACTTATTCGATTGCGTCATGCCCACGCGAAACGGCCGGAACGCCTTGGCGTTCACCGACGAGGGACCGCTGCGGCTGCGAAATCTTCGGCACGAGCGAGACGAACGACCCTTGGAGCCTGACTGTCCGTGCGCCGCCTGCCGCCGAAGCCGGGGATATTTGCGACATCTGTTCATGGCGGGCGAGATGTTGGGCCCCATTCTGCTGTCAATTCACAATCTGACTTTCTATCAGCGGCTTCTCGCCGAAACCCGCGAGGCGATTGTCGAGGACCGGTTCGAGAGCTTCCGTTGGGAGAAACGTCGCCGCTGGGCATCCCCACCGGAGGCGTAAAGGGCCAAGAGTCCCCTTGTTTCGACACGCCGGGGCGTCTATCATAAGGGGTTTATGTATCTAGGCCGTGCCCGGCCTGCCCGGGAGCGATCCGTTCGCTGGCCTTTCACGATTCCAGATTGGGGGATCACGGTGGCAAACCAGATTTGGCAAGGACTGATTCTGCTCGGACAAGACGATCCGACGTCCGGCTTTATGCAGATAGCGTTGTTGGTTCTTCCCATCGGTCTGTTCTTCTACCTCTTTCTGATTCGCCCGCAGCGGCGCGAACAGGCCGAGCGGCAGAAGATGCTCGACGCGGTCAAGAAGAACGACCGCGTCGTCACGATCGGCGGGGTTTACGGCGTGGTCGCCAACGTGAACAAAGAGGCGAACGAGATCACCGTCAAGGTGGACGAAGCGACGAATACGAAACTGCGGCTGACACTCGGCTCGATAGCCCGCGTTTTGGGCGACGAGTCGGTGAAGTCGTAGGGCGATAACAAGATCAAACTCACGGTAATTCAACAGGGACGTTGACCATTCTTCCAGGGAGTAATGAAGGATGACGAGGAATTCATTGTCGGCGAGACGCTCGCGTTTCGGCATGGCTGTGTTGGCCGCTACGTTGGTGGTCGGTTGGGGCGCCTTCTGGAATTCGGCCGCGTGGAGTCAGTCACCGGATCCCGAGCCGCCCGTCGTGGCGGGTCTGGTCGAAGTGACCGATCCGACCGACACCACGGCAAAGATCGAGTTCCGAGTGGCGCCGGGCGACGGCGAGAATCTCGAGGTCGAACTCTTCCACGGCAAGCAAGACGGAGGCACGCTCGACGACGCATGGTCGGATCGGACCGGCCCGCTGAAACCCGATCCGGAAGGAGAACCCGGAACGTACGCGGTGGAGTTGAGCGGGCTCGAGCCGGAAACGGTCTACCTCTATCGCATCAAGACGGCAAGCACGGCGGGCACCACGTGGACCGAACCGGCCGAAATTGAAACGGCGGCGGTGCCCACTCCCTGGTATGTGACTCTGGCGTATTTCGCGGTCTTCATGGCCTCGCTGATCGTTCCGTTTGTGGTCGGAGACTGGTTGGCCAAGAGCTGGCGCATGCCCGACTATGGTTGGAAACTGGGCATCATCCTGTTTTCGTTGGTCTGGGGCGTCTACTTCGTCTCGACGAAGCCGTTGAGCTTGGGTATCGACCTGAGCGGCGGCGTGGTGCTCGTCTACGAATTGGACGAAACCAAGGATAAGGACGAAGCGGAGGAAGGCGGCGCGGAAGACCCCGATAAGCCCGACTGGCAACGAGAGGAAGAAGTCAAGGATAAGATGAACAAGCTGGTCAGCGCTATCCAGCTTCGCGTCGATCCGGGTGGCACGCGCAACGTCGATATTCGCCCCTACGGCCTCAACCAGATCGAGGTTACCATTCCCCGGGCGAACCCCGAGGAGGTTAATCGAATTCGCAAGCGCATCAGCGAGGCGGGAACGCTCGAGTTCCGCATCCTGGCCAACCCTCGCGACCACAAGGCCCTCATCGCCCAGGCTCTTCAATCGCGAGACGCCTTCGGCAGCAACCTGGACGACGATACGGCCGAGGCGTGGTGGGTGCCGATTCGACCCGGCCATGAGCAAGGCTTTGTCGACGACCCCGAAATCGCCGTGCGAAAGGAAGTCTATCGCGGAAGACCGGTTGTCGAGGTTCTGATTGTCAACGATTCGTACAACGTCAAGGGCGGCTATCTGAGCCACTGCAGCACGGGTATCGACAACGAAGGGGGAGGCTACGCCGTCAGGTTCAACTTCAATCGCGCCGGCGCGATCCTTTTCGGAGGCCTCACCCACGACAACCAACCCGACACCACGCAGAACTTCTTCCGAAAACTCGGAATCATCCTCAACGGCCGGCTCTACTCGGCGCCGGTCATCAAGGTGCCTATCACCGGCGGCTCCGGTGAGATCACGGGCCGATTCACCGAAAAAGAAGCGGTGGATCTGGTCAACGTGCTCAATGCGGGTAGTCTGCCCGCCAAGTTGAAGGCGAACCCGATCAGCGAACTGCGCAGCGGTCCCGCCCTGGGCAAGGACACGATCGAGCGCGCGTTCTTCGCGATCGGCATGTCGCTGGTCGTGGTTTTGGTGTTCATGTTGGTGTACTATCGATTTGCCGGCTTGGTGGCGTGCGGCGCGTTGCTGATGAATCTGCTGCTGCTGATGGCCATCATGATGGCGCTGAAGGTCGACTTCACCCTGCCCGGCATCGCCGGCCTGGTGTTGACCGTCGGTATGGCGGTCGACGCCAACGTGCTCATCTACGAGCGAATTCGCGAGGAATTGGCCCGTGACGCCGGCTTGCGCATGGCGATTCGCAACGGATTTGGCCGCGCGCTGTCGGCCATCGTCGACGCCAACCTCACGACGCTGATTACGGCCGTCCTTCTTTACGCGATCGGAACGCCACAAATACGCGGCTTTGCCGTCGTGCTCATATTGGGCGTCCTCCTGAGCATGTTCACGGCCATCTTCTGCTCGCGAGTTGTCTTCGACGTCGCCGAGCGCCGCAAGTGGATCACGAGCCTGTCGATGCGACAAGTCATCGGAGAAACGGCCGTCGATTTCATCGGGTTGCGGAAGATCGCCGCGGCTGGCTCGGTCATGTTGATCGTCATCGGCATGGCCAGCGTCGTTTTCCGAGGCAATGACCTTCTCGACATCGACTTCACCGGCGGCGAGTCGGTTCAATTGCTCTTCAACGAACCGCAGGAGATTGGAACGATTCGGAAGACGCTCGAGGACGTGAAGGACGCTGAAGGCAATCCTTTCTTCCCCGACGTCGCGGTTTTCGACACTCGCTTTCAGGACGAGCCCGAGGGCCTGCGGTTTGTCGTCAACACGTCGAAGGTAGTCGACGAGGAGACGGAAGGCAAGTCGGCCATCGCGATCGTCGAGGAAAAGCTGCACGAGGTGTTCGGAGACGGACTTGGAACAAACCGGATGACGATCGACGCGATGACGCCGATCGGCCGGACCCCGACGTCGGACGCGACGCCGGAATCGAGCGAAAAGGAAACGCCCGAGCCGAAGGAGGCCGAGCCGGCGGCGAACCTCGAGTCGCGCGCCGATTTGCCGCCGTCGACTTGGTTGGCCTCGGCCGATCCGGCCGCCGTGCTACTGGCCCAAGCCGATCCGGCGGCCGGCGTCGAGGAGAAGGAGACGTCGAAGGAGATTCCGGAGGAAGCCGCGTCGAAGGAGCCGGCGGTGGAAGTGCCGGCCGCGAAGCCGGTCGAACGACCCGCCGACGTTCCGGCCGCGCCGTCCCCGTCCGCCGATCGCTTTGACGGCGGCACCGAGATCGAGGTAATCTTCGACCATGAGCTGGATGAAGAGACCGTCGAGCAGTTATTCAAGAAACGGTTGAGTGTGATTCGACCGGGCATCGGCTTGGAAATTCAGAGCCCCGATCCGAGGTATGAGTCGGGCGATGACACCGCCTATCGGAATTGGACGATCCGGGTTGCCTTGCCCGAGTCGGAGGTCAAGGAAAAGGTGCTTGAGAAGATCGAGGCGGAATTGGCCGCGACGCCGTTCTTTCCGGCGTCGAGCAGCGTTGGCGGCAAGGTTGCCGGCGACATGCAGCAGAAGGCCGTGTACGCCTTGCTCGGCAGCCTGATCTGCATCGTCGGCTATCTTTGGGTACGCTTTCAGAAGGTCATGTACGGTTTGGCGGCCGTCGTGGCGTTGGTTCACGACGTGTTGATCACGGTGGGC
>DOEZ01000501.1 GCA_003532715.1 Planctomycetaceae bacterium | reverse complement strand
TCGACCGCAAAAAAACCTTCCAACAAAAACTTGTTGGCCACGTTGGAGAGGATCCCGCCGATGTCGATCGTCGAGAAGCCCGCTTCGAGCTCCGGCTTGAAGGCGAACCGCATGATCGTGCGGCTGTCCCGAAAACTCCGGCCCGTATAACCGTTGGCCCACGCCGCCTCGAGAATCAACTCCTGAAGTCCGATCCCCCCGCGAAACCGTCGTTGGGCCGCTTCCAGGGCCTGTTGGCCAAAGAGGTTTTCGATCCCGTCGAGCTTGGCCGTCAGAAGACCGGCCGCCTCGAGCACGGCCGCGCTGACCGTCTCGGCGCGGACATGCATGGCCGGCGCCGTGGGCCGGCTGGCGCGGAGCACCTCGAGCTCCGTCCGCATCGTATCCCACCCCTCGCGAATCGCGCGGGCCTCGATCGTCGGGTGATCGGTCCCGCAGATCCGCCGCACGGCCGCAATCCGAGCCGACTCGGCCGCGGCCGCCGCGCGGATCTCCTCGACGGCCGTCTGGCCCGTCGCGCGGCCGTCGCGCGTTTCGTCGGCCATCGCTGTCGCGGCCGGGGCCGTCGGAGCCGATGCCTGCGCGGTGGTTTGGCTCCCCTGTGAAGAAGGAGCCGCCGGCGGATCGGAGACAGTATTATTAGGGTCGTTTTCGGGCACGGGCTGTTCCTCCTGCGTATGGGGGGACGACATGGCGGCCACGCTGGCGCTGGTCTGGCCGTCGGCCCCCAGGTCCACGAAGCTGATTTCACCGAGTGTCGCGCGGCGGACGACGTTCACCGGCCCCAAAAAGTCGCGGCCGTTAACCACAACGGTCTGGTTCGATTTGATGAACTCGAACTCCTCGACGGCCGCCCCGATCGAGGCCTGCCAGGGAAAATCGTTGCGCGCGGAGATGACGATCTCGCGCGCGGCGGCCGTGTCGCGCGACACGACCCCCATGGCCACCAGCCGACCCTGTTCCACGCGGATCGCGTCGGTATGGCCCACGCCGCTGGCCATATCGTGGCCAAAACGGATCGGCCGGTTCTGCGATGGGATGGCCAGTCCGGCCAGGTCCACGATGACCGGGTACTGCCAGCCGGCGATCCGCATCGGCCCGCCCGTGTAGGCGACCATCGAGAAGCGGGGCAAGGGCGCCTTGCCCTCTCCGCCGGCCGCCAGCTCGGCAACGGCGTCAATTTGAATCGCGCCGGGCTCGCAGAGAATCTCAAGCGTCGCGGCGCTTCCAGCGGTTTCACTCGGCTTCGGCATGGGATGATTCCTCCTCCTCTTCTTCGGATGGGTTTTCTTGGGAATGAGTCGACGCGGGCTGGGCCTCGCCGAGCCCCAGCTGGCGCATCAAAAAAACTTCTTTGGCCCGCTGGCGCAATTCGCTTTCCCAATCGCGTCCCTGTCGGGCGTACTCGTAGGCCAGCGTGGTCGTGTGGCTTGCCAAGCGGGTCGCCTGCGCGTTGGCCTCTTTGGCCGGATCGACATGCTCTTGACCGTCCCAGAACCACTGGTGGTCGAGCTCCGCAAAGCCGACCGTTCGCAGCCAGCGGGGCAACAGCTCGCTAATCAAAATCGCCTCGTCCAGCCACGCCCGCAGCACGCGGTCGAGCACGACCCGGGCCATTTGCGCCTGGTCGACGCGGATGCTTTTGTAGTAGGTCTGGTGATCCAGTCGCCCCGAGGCGTAGTTGTAGCCCGACGAGTTGCACGCCGCGACGTTGTAGGGGATCGAAAGACACCGGGCGATCTCGTTGAGAATTTCTCTTTTAAACTCGCCGTAGCCGGTCGCGGGCTGTTGGGCCTGCACTTGGCCGAGCTTCCAGCCGCCGGGCAACACGGTGGCCATGCGGCGTTCCAACTCGACCAGGTCCATCGGCTCGACCGGATCGGCCTCGCCGTTGGCCGGCGCGTCGGTATAAAGGACGGCCGCGAAATCGGCCGCTGTTTCAGCCGCCGCCAACACGGCCAATGTATAACGCCGCAATTGCGCGAATAGTGGCAACGCCGGGGTGATTTCAGGAATCCCACGGCTTTGCCCCGGCCGGTCGGCTCGAAAATAGTGGATCATCGCGGCGGCCGGGACGCGTTCGTATTCCAACGAGAATCGCGCCGTGGCGTCGCCCGGGTGGCTTTTTAGAACGTGGTACACCACCGGGTTGCCGTGCGCGTCAAAGACGATTCCGTCGACCCCGCTGGCCCCCTCCGGACGGCTTGTCGGCTCCGGCGTGGTGACCTGGTCGGCCTCGATCAGCCGCAGGTCGAGTTTGACGGGCGAATCCAACTTGGGATTGGCCACGAGCATCGCGAACACCTCGCCCGACTCGGCCCGAGCCATCCGCATCGTCCGGAGCTTTTCGGCCAGACCCGTGCCCTCGGCCCACCGCATGAACTCCTGTTCCACCAGGTGATTGGCCCGATCGTCGTCGGTCAGGATCTGCAGTCGCGGCCCCGTGCCGATGCAGTCGTTCGCGAGCGTCGAGACGATGCCCCGGGCATAGCTGTTGTTGGCCACTTCGTAACGGGCCCGGCCGCGGAGCGTTCTGCGGACCCGCGGGTTGGCGGCCGCGTCGGCCGACAATAGATCGGCATTGGCCCAGTGTCGGCGGTTCTCGTCGGTCGTCGCCGCGGCGTCGTAGCGGCCACGGACCCGTAGCGGCACGTGAACCGCACGGAGCGTGCGCCGCGGTGGGACGCTACTACGGGTGTTTTTCAACCAGCCAAACATGCTTTTGCGCTTTTTTCAGTCCGCCGCCGGTGGAACGAGTTTTTTGAGGCCGATTCCTAAACCCTTTCGCCGGGCCACCGCCTTGTTGGCCAGATACCGATCCGCGGCGATCTGCTCGCTCAGACTGTGTTGTTCCATGCTCCCCGAGTCGCCCGAGGCTTTGGAAGGTCCTTGGGCATTGTCGCGGATTATGGCATCAAGTTCGTCACTCATCCTTCACCCTTCTGACTTCATCCTTCTCCAATGGCGCCCTACGGGGGTTGCACCCGTCGAGCAAGGCGTATGAGACCTCGCCAGGCACTGGCCTAGGGCGCGTCACGGGCGAGCGCAAACAAAAAACGGCCGCGCGGGTGTGTGGCCCCACACGGCCGTTTGCGTTGCGCTGGTTTCACCGGCGGTGATCAGCCGCCGGCGTCGCCCGATTTATCTGTCCGTGTTATAGCCGTGAGAATGCAGCGTGGAAGAGGAATCACGCCGTCTTTTCCAAATCGTTACGCCATCGGGGCCTTGCCGGGCGTGCGATGGGCGATCCTTTGGCTTGCAGATCAGATCGCGGCGAAACACCGACACGAAACCCAAGGCAGAAACCACTCTCCAGAGTGCAGGACATTCACCCCAAAACAGAGAAGAACTTGATGGCATTCACCTAAAAGGCTACGTTTTGTAGCCCTTTCGGTCGACACGAACAACCAAAGGCCTTCCCCGAGCCACCCGTTTTTTCTGGCCCAACGCCGCCATGCTCGAGTACGGCAGGCGGATGAGATGCATGGCGTACTTGGGCCTGAAGGTTCCCTTGGCCTTGTGGATATTCAGCCGGAAGGGAGACAGCGCGGCTTTGTGGCCGGTGACTTTGGTTCGTAGAACCGTGGGCCGCGACTTGACTTTCCTTGAAACAGAGTGTATTGTATTATTAGACAATGCCCTTTGGGGGTATTTACCAGATTTAGAGCACACCATGGCCACGTCGCTCGGAAGTCTCGAAACTCAATTTTTCGCCTACGTGCAGATGCGTCGGATCGAGACCCTCCGCAGCGGCGATCTGCTTCAACCGCTCGGCCTGGACATCGAGCAGGAGCGAAAACTCCTCAGTCGCCTCGCGCGGCGCGGCCTGATCGTGCGGCTGAAACGAGGAACCTATCTCGTTCCCCCCCGCTTGCCTCCGGGAGGACGCTGGAGTCCCGGGGAGTTTCTGGCCCTCGCCTCGCTGATGGCGGACTGCGAGGGGACGTATCAACTCTGTGGCCCCAACGCGTTTCATCGGTACGGCTGGGACGATCAAGTCCCCAATCGACTCTACGCCTACAACAATCGCCTCTCGGGCCAGCGCAAGGTCGGCCCGACGGAGATCACCCTCATTCGCGTGGCGGACTATCGCCTCGGAGGGACCGACGTCGTCACGACGCCCGAGGGCGTTAACGTCGTCTACGCTTCGCGGACTCGCGCGTTGATCGACGCCGTGTACGATTGGTCGCGCTTTGGGAGTCTCCCGCGGGCGTATGGTTGGATTCGCGCGGAGTTGGCGGGCAACCGAACCTCCGCGGCGGACCTGGTCCGGGTTGCGAAGCGTTACTCGAATATCAGCACGCTGCGTCGTCTCGGGAAACTGTTGGAGATGGAGGGTGCTTCAGAAGCGGTGCTTCGCGGGTTGCGAAAACAGATTCCGCCTTCTCGCGCCCTCATACCGCTGGTGCCGACGCTGCCCAAGCGGGGCACGGTCGATCGAAAATGGGGAGTCTTGGTCAATGAACCCAAATAACTCCATCCGTTACCACGACGATGCCGCATTGTTCCGGGAGGCACTGACGTTCACGGAATCGACGACCCGTTTCAGCGCTCGACTGGTGGAAAAGGACTATTTCTGCTCCGTCCTCCTAAAGGAGCTGTTTGCCTTTGACCCCAGTTCCTTGGTTTTCAAGGGCGGGACGTGTCTGAGCAAGGTCCATGCCGAGTTCTACCGATTGAGTGAAGACTTGGATTTCGCCATCTCCGTGCCGACGGAGATGCCGCGACGCGCCCGCAGCAAGTCGGTCGAGCCGGTAAAGCGCCGCCTTGCGGGCTTGGACCGGCGTATTCCCCATTTTCGAGTCTTGGACGCCTTGCGGGGATATAACAATTCAACCCAGTACGTCGCCCGTCTCGGTTATCGCTCGCTGGTCACGGGCCAAGAGGAGACCATCAAGGTCGAGATCAGCGTGCGCGAGCCGATACTCGATCCGGTCGAACGCCTGCCGGCTTGCACGCTCTTGATCGATCCGTTCCGGCGAGTGCGGGCGGTGGGGCCGTTTCCCGTTGGCTGTATCTCGTGCCGAGAAGCGTATGCCGAGAAGCTTCGCGCGGCCCTCTCGCGTCGCGATCCGGCGATTCGGGACTTTTTCGACTTGGA
>DOEZ01000054.1 GCA_003532715.1 Planctomycetaceae bacterium | reverse complement strand
GTGCAGTTCGTCGAGCGTTTGACGCAGCCCGACGAGCCGGCGGCCGAATCGACGCCAGGCAAGCCATACGACCGTTGGCGCGGCGACGGCGAGAACCGCGCCGAAGAGCAACAGCCAGCCGCCGGCCGACAGGCCCAGTCGCCCGTCGAGCGCGTGGGCCAACGCGGCCAGCAGCAGCGGCAAGGCGGTCAATCCCATGACGACGGCGACGGCCGCCGCAATCGCGAATTGCCGACCGAGACGCAGGTCGTTCTTGATCTCCAGAACGGCCAGTTGCCACCGTAGGGCCACCGACTCGGCCAGCTCGCCGCGCAACGCGCGAAGCTCCTCGCCGAGCCGTTCGAACAGCGGTCGCGAGACGTTCTTAGCCATCGACGTTCTCCTTCGCGGCCGACGCGGCGCGGCTCGACTCGCGCCAGAAGCGGCTCAACTCGCCGACCAACGCGCCGCCCACGCCGCGCATCCCTTGGCGTATCGACCGCAAGGCGATCCATCGCAGCAGCCGCGTGCCCGACAGTCCGGCCGCCAACGCCAATCCCACGCCAAACGCAACGGCCATCGAACTGCCCGTGTAACGTGCGACGTAAGTCCGCCACGAGGCGAGCCGCCGGCCCTCGTCGGTCGCGGCGCGAGTCCTCGCGTCGATGCGGCGGCGCGTCCGTCCGATGCGCAGCCGCAAGTCGCGAGCCGTTTGTTCGTCGCCCGGATTCAGAAGGCGGTAGTCGTTCATCGACGGCATTCTCCGCGACCTCAACGTCGAAACAGCCGACCCAGGAAGAACCCGATCAGCGCGGCGATGCCGAGCCCGACGGCGGGCCGCTTGCGCACCGCGTCGAGCGTTCCTTCGATCAGGTCGCCGACTGTCGTTTCGCGGACCTTCTCGATACGTTCGACCGCTTCGCGGCGGACCTCGTCATAGACCTGCTGCGCCTTTTCGAATTCGAGCCGCGCGCGATGCACCGCGTCGGCGGCCGAACGGATTTTGGGCGAGTCGACCGCAGCCGAACACGCGGCGGCGTCTGGGTCGGTTTCCATGGTTTGTTCGGTCGGGCATGCCGCGTCGGGCTGGCCCTTCCGCGGCGGCCGATGGCCTGAATTGGCCGGCTTGTTCATGTTCGATCTCCTCCGACTTTTCGTCGATCGGGCCGGGTGTTGTGGTCACTCTTCAGAAACGTACCTTACGGGCGGCCGAGAAGAAAGACGCCACCCCGCCAGGGAGGTATTCTGTCGCAGATGCCCGCTGGCACATTCCCACTCAGCTTGTTCCCAGACGGGGTATCGCATGAACGGCTCGTCCGTCCGTGTCGAGGTTGCCATTGACGGCTTGCCCGTCCTTGCCTCGTGTCGGGCGCGCCCAAAGGTCTCGCAATTCGCAACACGACTGTCGGGATGCTCGCGTGCGTTGCGGGCGACGACACGCGAGGGGAGCGATGGGCTGAAACGGGAGCCAAAAGAGGCCGAACGCAGGAGTGCGTCGACGATTCTCACTGGCATGTCAAAATCTGCCGAGGTAGAATCAAAGTCGCACGCGAACATCACGAACGGCCCGGCTACTGGTTGCCGGCTTGCGTGAATCGTCAACAGGAGAAACCTCATGGGAATCAACCGAAGAGACTTTGTCGTCAAGACCGGACTGGTGGGACTCGGCCTGGCCGGGAGCAACCTGGGCCAAGGCTCCTCCTCGGCTGGAACCCTCGACGGTGCAACCGCGGGGGAAGACCGCCAAGCCGACAAGGCGCGCGTCCAGCGGTTCAATATGTCGGGCTTCGCGGCGCCGCCGCTGGCGAAGGTGCGCGTCGCGATCCTCGGCACGGGCCAGCGTGGGCCGGCGTACATTCACAACCTAAGGAATATCGAAGGGGTCGAAATCAAGGCCCTGTGCGACATCCGGCCGCAAAAAGTCCATCAGGCCAAGGCGAGGCTCGCCGGATCGCCGCACGACCCGGACGTGTACACCGGTGAAGACGACTGGAAGAAGGTCTGTGAGCGCGATGACGTCGATCTGGTGGTCGTCACCACGCCCTGGTACCTGCATGCGAAGATGTCGGTGTACGCGATGAATCACGGGAAGCACGTGGCTTCCGAGGTGCCGGCGGCCGGAACCCTCGACGAATGCTGGCAGCTCGTCGAAACGGCCGAGCGGACGCGGCGGCACCTCATGATGATGGAAAACTACTGCTACCTGCCGTTCCAGCTCTTGACGCTCAATATGGCGCGCCAGGGGGTTTTCGGCGACGTGTTCCACGCCGACTGCGCCTACAACACGAGCAAAATGGCGAACAACTTCTCGAAGAACCTCTACTGGAACATGTGGTGGCTCCGACAGTACGCCGCGCGACGGGGAAACCTCTATCCGACGCACGGCCTCGGCCCGGTGAGCACGATCATGAACATCAACCGGGGCGACAAGTTCGAATACCTCGTTTCGGTCGACAGCGACGATTTCATGATGAGGGCGCGGGCTCGCGAGCTTGCCGCGAAGGACGATTTCTTCAAGCCTTTCGCCGAGGAAACGTATCGAGGTTGCATGAGCGTCACGACCATTCGGACGACGATGGGACGCACCATCACGGTCCAGCACGACGCGAGCTCTCCCTCGCCGCACAATCTCATCCACGGGGTTTATGGAACGAAGGGGGCCGCGCTGTATGATCCGCAACCGCCCAGGATTTCGCTCGGAAACCATGACTGGGTGTCGCGCGAGGAGTTCAAGCGGCTCGAAGAGAAATTCAAGCCCGAGATCACCAAACGGCTAAGCGAACTGGCAAGCCGGACAAAAGCGGGCCATGGCGGAACCGATTTATTGGAGAACTGGCGGCTGATCGACTGCTTGCGCAACGGCCTGCCGTTGGACCAGGACGTGTACGACGCGGCGGCTTGGAGTTCGATCGTGCCGCTGAGCCAGCAATCGGTCCTGAACCGCTCGAACTCGGTCGACATCCCCGACTTTACCGTCGGAGCCTGGAAGACCAACAAACCGAACATGGACATCATGCTCGAAAGCGGTGGGAATACGGAAATCGTGGCGTAGTATTCCCAGCAGTGAACTGCTGGGCTATTATCAGGCGTCCCTACGGGACGGAGTAGGGCCAAAGCACTTGTGCATAACAACGAGGGCGCTGCCCCGGGGTTACGAACTAATCGCTCTTTGGGACGGAGTTGTCCGACACAATCGACAACATTCCCTGCCCGTCTTTTCGCCCGGCCGTCACGCCTTTTTCGGCCGCGTTGCCTCGTAGATCAGGCCGTTCCAGGCCATGCGAGAGCCTTTCTTCTTGACGCGTTGGAGCAATTCGGGCGGAAGGCAGCACGAGACGATTTCGTACTCTTCGTCGGACAAGGGGAACCAGACGTCGACCTTCAGCAACAGGCTGTCGAAGCAAGCCCGCGCGGCGCGCATGATCTTGTCGTCGTCGGACAGTCCGACGGCGACGGGGAAGTAGAGCTTTCCCTTCGGCGCGAGATGGCGATGGGCCCGATGGAGCAATTCGGTGATGACTTCGGTGCCGTCGCCGCCGCCCGTTGGCACTTCCGACGAGTACCAGCCCAACGCGCGGCCCGGACCGTCGGCGATGCCCGACACGTCGCCGATAATCACGTCGGCGCTGAGTCCCTCGGGCAGCGGATCGAACAGGCTGCCTTGAAAGGCGATGAGCTTGCCGTCGACTTCGTGCAGTTTGGCGTTGCGCTCGGCCAACTCGCAATGCTCGGCGACCGGATCGACGGCGTAGACCTGGCTCGACGGCTGCAAGGCCGACCAGATGGCTAACACGCCCGTCCCGGTGCCGATATCGAACACCACGTCGCCCGGCGCGATATCGACCACTTTGGCGAAGAGCCGCGAGACGGCGTTCGGCACGAAAAGCGACTCGGGCAGAACATAGAGATCCAGCGAGTGGTCCTTGAGCTTGAAGGTGCGAAGAACCGCCTCGTTGACCAGAACTTTCTCGTCGTGGCCGAGCATGAGCACTACCCTTGCTAAAGAATCGTTGGCTAACCGATCCATTCTCGCCCTACCATAACAAAAAACGTCCCGGGGGTCCAGTCTTTGAACCACGCCACGGCGCGAGCCCTAGTTTTTCCTGAAAACGGCCCGTTTCAAAGGTAAAAACCGGCAACCGCGACGGCCGCAATCCTTCGCGATCTACCCCAGAATGGCCGACCGTCACCATTGAACGCCTTCGCCGCCCCTTCTACGCGGCGCTCGTCAAAACGGGTCGAGCGGAGCGCAAGAAAAGCCGCGGGGGCACTCCGGCAAGAACCGGAATACCCCCGCGGCTCGCAATAGCGAGGTCGTGCGGAGGACGGCGAAGGAAACCCGTGAACGACCGCCAAAGCCAAAGGCCCTGCCCGGGCCGCTATTCGCGCCTCATGCCGGGTTGAATGCGCTTCTGCACGTCAACCTCCAACACGCCGAAGGTGGCTTCGTGACGCTGGATGGTCAGCCCCAACGCATGCAGAAGCCGCTTGGCCGTGTAGAAGTTCGTGATCAGCCGCTGGGTGACCGGGATCGGCGACGTCGGCACGCCAAACGGCTGGGGATTGAGGCCAAAATCAATGATCATTTCTTCCGGCGTGCCGGTCACGCGACAGAAATTCGCGTAACTGGCAATCGTGTGACTGTCGTCGATCTGGACCTGGGGACGTTGTTGTTGCTGAGCGGCCGGTTGGGCCGCGACCTCAGTCGGGGGGGTGGCTTCTTGTTCGGGCTTGTTGTCTGCCACGGGATGCTCCTTTGGCTCATGGTTTGGGGGAGGGATGGTAGCCGCGCGCCGCCCGGCGCGCGGACTTACCAGATCGTTGGACTATTATACGTTACCCCATCGTATCGGTTCTGGCCAGTTCCAAGAACCAGCCGAACGGCGAAAAGGCGTATCGTGCCGCGAATTCCAAATGCATGCCCTGACGGGCGGGTATCCGCCGAAGAAATGGGTTGAATAGTCAAAGAATACGGCCGCTTGAGCGGACGTCGGACACGTGTCGAATCGAGGGGAGAAGCACTGGGACAGTGCATTTCGGCCCCGTGCGCACGAAGTCAAGGGAATGACGATGCACCAGCGACGACCCGGAAGAGGAACACTCATTCAGGCTGATAGGGAGCCGAATTGCCTTGTTCCGACGGGTTGAGCACATCGATCCGCAGACGCAGAATGCGCCGCCGGGTTGCCTCGAGTACCGCGATGCGCGCCCGATTCCACGTGAGTTCCTCGCCCACGATCGGAACGTGGCCCAATTCGCTGAACACGAACCCGCCGATCGTGTCGAACTCGCCCTCCTCGGGCAGATCGAGTCCCAGCCGTTCGTTGATCTCGTCGACGTGGACGTTGCCGAGCACCTCGAACGCGCCGCGATCGCCGATCGGCCGAATGCCCTCGACCAGGTCGGGATCGTATTCGTCGGTGATTTCGCCGACGATCTCCTCCAAAACGTCTTCCATCGTCACCAGGCCCGACACGCCGCCGTATTCGTCCAACACGACCGCCATGTGCTGCCGGTGACGCTGGAATTCCTGCAACAGCACGTCGATCGGCTTCGTTTCGGGAACGAAATACGGTTCGCGCAACATCGCGGTCCACGAACGCGACTGGCGGTCGACGCCCTTGGCCAACTCGGGCAGAAGGTCCTTCGCGTAGAGCACGCCGACGATGTCGTCGCGATTCTTGTCGAAAGCGGGAATGCGAGTGTGTCCTTGCTCGATGACGAAATCGATCACCTCATTCCACGTGACAAGGACCGAAATCGACAACATGTCCGTTCGCGGCGTCATGATCTCCGACACCTGCACGTCGCTCAGTTCGATGACGCTCTCGATCATCTCGCGAGCGTCTTCCTCGAGGAGCCCCTCGCGATGTCCCTCGGTCACGATCGTGCGGATTTCGTCTTCGAACGATTCCTCGTCGGGCGCTTCGTGCCGCCGGCCGGCGAGCCGATGCAGCAGCGCGTCGACGAACCGGGCGCCGAGCATCAGCGGATACAAGACCTCGGCTGCCGCGCGCCACACGGGCCAGGTGTGAAAGACGAACGGCGTGGACCAGAGCCGGGCAACCGCCCGGGGAATCCAGATCTCGACCGATAGCAAAAGCAGCGCGCCGACGACGACGCTCGCGCCCAGGATGACCCAGTTCATTTCCTCGCCGGGGGCCGCGGGCGACTCCACGTGTTGAACCCAGAACGCGCCGGCTAGCACCACCACGGCGGTGGCCACCACCTGGAGCGTTTCGGCGGCCAGCTTCGCGCGGTCGTGCCGCCGCAGAATCGCGCCGAGCCGCTCATCGCGATTTCGGCGACGGCAAATCTCGTTCAGATCGTGCCGCGAGAAACTCGACAACGACTTCGCGCCGGTCGCGGCCCAGCCGATCACGATCAGGCCGACAACGGCCATCCAGAACAGGGTTTCGGCGCTCACGACTCGCGTTCCTCCCGATCGCGCCGGCCCGAGGGGGCGGCCTGTTTCCATCGAGGTTCCAGGCCGAACTGGGCCAGAACTTCCTTCTCCCGTCGGCGCATCGCCTCGCGCTCGTCGGCCTTCGCGTCGTCGTGACCAACCAGGTGAAGCGCCCCGTGAATCACGTAAAGCAGCAACTCGTCGGCGGGCGTCCATCCCCAGCCGGCCGCCTCGGCGCGAGCCGTATCGACGCTGACGACGATCTGGCCGTCGACGCGGTCGGCCGAGCGCTCGAGAACGAAGCTCAACACGTCGGTGGCGTAATCGTGCTCCAGATAGCGGCGATTCATTTCGCGCATCGCCTCGTCGTCGACCAGCGCCACGCTCACCTCCGCTCGGCGAACCGACGCGCCTTCGAGAACCAATTCGACCGCCCGGCGCAACGGTTCGGGGTCGACGTCCCACGCCGACTGTTCGTCGGCGATTTCGATGGTTCGCTCGGGTTTTGGGTGTGTCATGGCTTCGCCCCGAATCAGGCGGTGCGTTGGTCGGGGTACTTGAGTCGCCCGTGGTAGATCGCCGTCACGGTTTTGATCATGCTGTCTTCGATCATGCGAAGCTCGCGAAGCGTCAGACCGCTCTCGTCGAACTGGCCGTCCTCCAACCGCCGTTCGGCGATTTCACGGACGAGCCCCTCGATCCGCGCCGGGGTTGGGCCGACCAGCGTGCGGCTGGCGCTTTCGACGGCGTCGGCGAGCATCAGCACGGCGGCTTCCTTGGTTTGCGGTTTGGGGCCGGGATAGCGGAAGCTGCTTTCGTCGACGTCGCCCGCGTCGGGATTCTCCGACCTCTGCTTGGCCCGCTCGAAAAAGTACCCCACCAAGGTTGTGCCGTGATGCTGCAAGATGAAGTCGATGATGGCCTCGGGCAGGTGGTGCTGCCGGGCGAGATTGGCGCCATCCTTGATGTGAGCGATGATGACCAGCGTGCTCATGGCCGGCACGAGCGTTTCGTGGCGGTTCACCGCGTCGCCCTGATTTTCGATGAAGTAGCCCGGTTTGAGCATCTTGCCGATGTCATGGAAATAGGCTCCCACGCGGACCAGGAGTCCTCTCGCGCCGATCGCCTCGGCGGCCGCTTCGGCGATCGACCCGACCGTGATCGAGTGGTTGTAGGTGCTCGGCGCGCGGCGGATGAGTTCCTGCAACAGCGGGTGGGCGACGTCGCCCAGGTCGAGCAGGCGGATGTCGGTCAGGACGCCGAAGATTCGCTCGATGAAGGGGAGCAGGCCGGTCATCAGGAATCCGGCGGCCAGCGTCAGTCCGGCGTGCCGCGCCGCGTCGACGACCAGGGTCCAGCCGAACGGCTGCTCGTCGATTGCCGCCGAGGCGAGCGTGAACCCGGCGGCCGCCAGCCCGCTAAAGAACCCCACGACGATCAGCTTGTTTCGGCTGCGGATGTGCGTCAATTGCAGAATGACGGTTGCCGACACGCCGAAGAGGATCAAGAACTCGCTCAGGCCGAGGCCCAAGGCGATCGCGGTGAGCAAGGCCACGATGCCCGAAAGCAGCAAGGCCAGTTCGCGATTGTAGACGATCGCGATGATCTGACCGAAGAGCAGCACGGGGACTAATTCGGCGTTCCAGGGATCGCGCGCGGCCCAGCGAGCGACGAGCAGGGTCACGACGATCAGCGCGAGCAGGCCGATCAACCGTTTCCACTCGATCAGCAAGTCGCGTTGGCGATGGAAGAGGTAGATCGCCGAAAGGCAGAACAGCGCCGCGATCATGGCGAAAATGGCGAGGCATCGGAAACAGCGGTCTCCCCAGCTTCGCCCGGCCTCGGCCGCGACGTATTCGCGCCGCAAGAGGTCGAGCTGCTCGGGCCCCAAGGGCTTGCCTCGCGGCGCCAGCAATTGACCGATCTCGTAGTTGGTATAGACATTCTCGACGCCGTCGGCCGCCGTTTTTCGCGACTCCCGAGTGAGCTCCTCGTCGAGCGAAAGCGTCTCGGTTTCGGCCAGCTTGGGTTGCAGCCAGGCGAAGAGATGTTCGACCAACTCGGTCGACGCGAGTTGCCGCGTCAGTTCGTCCTTGACGCTCCGCGGTTGCAGCTTCACGTCGCTGACCTTGACCGGTCCTTGGGCGTCGGGTTGTCCCGCGGGATAGACCAGTATCTCGTCCTGATTGCCCGGCACGGGCTTTCGGAGCAAACCGGTCTTTTCGTAGCGTTCCAGGGCGAGTCCGACCGCCGTGTCGATCGCGGCGAGCCGCTCGTCGCCGGCCGCCTCCTGGCGAAACTGCTGGAATTGCTTGTCGCGATCCTCGCCCGACAGGGGCGGTTCTTCCGGCTTGCTGGCGACGAATTTTTCCCAAACGGTCGGCTTGACGGATTCGAGATTGGGGGCGTTGACGATCTCGAGGATGGCCAATCGCAGCTTGGCTCGCAACTGAACGAGCGGCTCGGGGTCGTGGGCAAAAACGGCCCGCGAGCGATCTCTCGCCAGGTCCATTTCCTTCTCGGTCGACTTCACGTCGAGTTTCTGGAACGGCGCGCGCGCGACGAGATCTCGCGGGGGAATGTAGTCGGCGCGATACGGGAACGGGGGCGTCCAGGCATGCATGATCGCCACCAGCCCGACCGTGGCCAACAGGCCCAGGGCGAGCCGGAGCAGCACATCGCGCCGAGCCAGGCCCGCCAAGGCGCGTTCGAGCTTGCTCGGCGGCAATTCGATCGCCGCCACTCGTCCCGATCGTGTTTTTCTCGATCCGCTAGCCGCCATTTCGTTGACTCATGGACCTTGAAGTGGTATCCGTCCGCCGTTCAACCGCGTTTCTTGGGCCGTCCGTCGTAGGCGTCGACGATTCGCTGGACGAGCGGATGTCGCACGATGTCGGCCGCCGTGAGTTCGACCGCCGCGACGCCCTGGAGCCCGTGCAGCCGAGCCAAAGCGTCGATCAGGCCGCTGCGCGTGCCCGACGGCAGATCGACCTGGGTCGTGTCGCCCGAGACGACGATGCGCGACCCCTCGCCCATCCTTGTCAAAAACATCTTCATCTGCGCGACGGTCGTGTTTTGCGCCTCGTCGAGAATCATGAAGGCCTGGTTCAGCGTTCGACCGCGCATATACGCCAGGGGACTGATCTCGATAATGTCTTCTTCCTGATAACGCTTCATCAGGTCGTATTCCATCATCTCGCGCAGCGCGTCGAGGATGGGCCGAAGGTAGGGGTTGATTTTGGCCTGGAGGTCGCCGGGCAGGAATCCCAGGCTTTCGCCCGCCTCGACGGCTGGACGAACGAGGACGATCTTTCGGATCTCTTGTTGGCGTAGCGCGGCGACGGCCATGGCCACCGCGAGATACGTCTTGCCCGTGCCCGCCGGACCGGCGCACATGACCAACTCGGCGCGCCGCATGGCGTCGACGAAACGGACCTGCCCGGCGGTTCGCGGGCGGATTTCTCGCTCGTTGCCGACGCGGATCGCGGCGCACGACGAGGCGGGCCGCCCCTGGGCCACTTCGCGAAGCACGCGCTCGACGTCCTCGTCGCCCAGGCCTCCGTGCCGGCGCATGTGGTCTTGCAGCTCGTGGAAAACGGTCGTCGCACGCGCAACGGCGTCGGCCGGGCCTTCAATATGGATTTTGCCGTCGCGCGTGCCGATCTCCACCTCCAACGCCTTGCGGATCTTGCGGACGTGTTGGTCGCAAGCGCCGAACAGGGCGACGAGCGACCTGGAGTCGACCACGGCAATGCTGGTTTCTGTCATCCGGCTGCGGCCCCAACTCCACGTCGAGGCCGGAAAAAAAGTAGAATTTGCCAATACGTTAACTATAGCTGAATCCTAGTGTCGGGGACCAGCGGGCCGGAACTTGGGGGTTCGGGCGAGAATCGGCAACTCGGCAAGTCGCGGTGGCAAGAGAAACTCGCGGCGCGGCCTAACCGGGCGGTTCGCCACAACCGGACCTGCCCCCCAATGGAGAGTAGTTCACATATCCCGCAAGCTGGCGATGTATGTGCGACAGAAGGGGCAAATGTGGGTCCCCGCCGATATTTCCCGGTTGCATTTCGTGCAACTTTTCTTCGGCGGCGAAGGAGTCACGGCGACGGTCTGATCCATGGCCCGGTTGGCCACGATCGTCGATCCGACTCCCGACAGGCTCGGATCGTGCGGGCCGAGCACATCGATGATTTCGTCTTCCGATAGGGAACGGCCGTCTCGGGGAACCGCAACGCGTTCCCGGCAAACCGGACACAGACCGATCTTGCCGGCAAAGCTGTCTTTTACCCGAAGAACATGCCCCTTCGGACATCTCACTTGGATCGACATCTCACGTCCCTCCCGGTTATCCCGTACGTTCGAGGGCGTACTACACGATGCCTCTTCGAGGTGTCTGCTTCGCTCGGTGCCAGCTCTCCCTATTACATGTTCCGTCCGTTGACGATGGGTGGATTCCCCGCGGCCACGAGCCGCGAAGACCCCAACTGTCATGATAATCCCTTCCGCGGCAACTGCCTAGCGTAAGTTTGGGAAATCATGAAAAAAACGGGGGGTCCGCCGCTGTCCGCCGTCCAGAATGCCCCGTTCGAGGGTAATTCGGGCTGGTGCGGATCCACGCCGTGTGGAGAACAGATCGGCACCCCACCAAGAATCTCCGCGATCTCGGGCCCTACTAGAGATGCCCGAATTCCTGTTGGTGGGGCTCGCGGAGCTCGACCCACCCTACGTGAATAATCCAGGCTGGCGCGAGCCCAGATCATCCGTGCGTCGGCCGTTTGGCTACCAGGCCATCGTCGCGCCCAAGAACGGGCCGTGATACATGATCGAGCCCGAGGTGTCGAGTTGGACAGGTCCGTCGACCAGGAGTGCCGGATTGGTCTGGAAGTTCTCGGTGGCCAGCGCGATGCGGTCGAACCAGACGAATTGGTAGCCGCAGCGGAACGTCAGCCTTTGGGTAACCGCGTAAGCGCACGCGATCGATGCCTCGGCCCCGACGGTTCCGCGATTGCGTTTTGTCTGCCGGAAGCTCTGACTGGCGAAGGGCCCTGTTTCCTCGTGCAAGGTCGTTTGGCCCGCGCGGTTGTGGTACAACGCGGCCGACAGTCGGGCGTCGATCCACCATCGCGGCTCGACGTGCAATTCGAACAGCGCCCCCAACTGACCGCCCAGCAGATCGTTTTGCGTGTGTACATCGACCGATTGGGTCGCGCCGCCCGGCAAGGGGATTTGCGACTGGCTGAAGTAGCCGAACTGCTCGCCCAGGCTGATATATCGAATGCCGTAAAAGACCGACACCTGAAGCGGATCGGGCGGCATGCACAGGCGTTGTCGTAAGTTAAACTCGTGGCTCTCGATCGAGGACTTGCCGTGAATCGAAACTAACTCGTTGTAATCGAAGCCCTCGATCGGAGCATCGCCGAAATCGCCGAACGGCGAGAAGAGGTTTCCAAAGCCGCCTTCGGTGTTCGCGGTGTCATCGCGAACGGCCGCGCTGTCCGTCCACGATCCCGTGCCGAGGAAACCGTACTCGAAGCCCCACTTCGGCGTGAACATGCGCCCCAGACGCGCCATGCCCCCCGCGCAGAAGTCGGGAAAGGCCTGGCTGGCGCGCAAGACGATGTTGTCGGGGCCGTCGAGCGACGCGACGGGGCCGCCCGACGGACTGGCGTCGCGAAATAATCCGACCGCAGCCGCCTCGCCGTACCAGAACTGATGCGGAGGAGTTCGGCAGGTGATGCGTCCGACGACGAACCAGTCGGGTTGGCCGGGCATGGGCGGCGCGGCCAGCTTCTCGCAGAACGTGCAACAACTGAAACAGTCACACGGGTTGCTCTCGCAATCGCCCGGCGAGCCTTCCCAGTTGTGCCACCCGCCGAGCGCGACATCCGAAGCCGGAAGATTCCGACTCGAACTTCCGACGGTCGCCACGGTCGGAGAGCTGGCCTCCTGACCAAGAACCCGGGGTTGGAGCGAATTGGCTGGTTCCTGGGCGATGGCCGAAGCGGCCAGCAGCGAGAGCACGACCATCCCGCGACAGATTGCGATGATCATAACAAGCTGCCCTTTCTGTATTTTTATGCGCGTGAACTGACTCGATAACGCCCCCATGTGTCTCTTCGGCCACCCCCTACAACACGCATTACCCTTTCTTTCGGCAGGACCGGCCCCAGGGTTAGACTCACACAAGAAGCCCCTATTGCGAGGGGTGTTTCTGTTGAATAGTGTGGCGACTGTAGCGGTTAGGGGGGCTGCAACCTTCGGCGTGTCCGAATTCGTGTTTGCCGGGACTGGCCGATGGCAAGCTGCGAAAGGACGCCTTAATGGGGGGTGCAGCCTTCCTGCTGAACACGCGACCCTGTTTGTGCCGATTACCCGTTGCATTGCTGAGCCAAGATGGTACACTGGCTCTCTTAGCGTGAATTGGTAAGTTTAAGTATTGAAGGTTCAGTTAAAGACGGTGAGAGGATCGTGCTTCGGGAGAAGCGTCTCGTGCCGATCGACTTGGGAGGACTTGCGGTAACCGATGACCATCACCAGAGAACGGAAACGAGAGTTGATCGGCCAGTTCCGACTGGGCGATAACGACACGGGCAGTCCGGAAGTGCAGATTGCCATTCTGACGACTCGGATCAACGGGTTGACGGCCCATTTGCAGAGCCACCGGAAGGACTTCGCCAGTCGCCGGGGCCTGTTGATGTTGGTGAGCCGTCGGCGTCGCCTGCTCGACTACCTGCGCAAGGTGGATCCGCAACGTTATCTGGATGCGATTCGTCGTCTGGGTATCCGCAAGTAACTCGGTGCATGCAGGCATCAACCCGTTTTGATGCCGCGCGCCCTGGTCGATTGGCGTGACCATTCTACAACTCCCGCCGGCATTGCTTGGCTCGCCCATGGCAGGAAGCTCGTGATTGAGCTGATGGTTTTTTCTGGAAATGGCCGGCGGTACGGATCGCTCCGTGTCTTCACCGCTCGGTTTGTCCGTGGCGGATCGCGACGTGGTCTCGTCCCGCGCGCCGTGCCCATCGGAATACTCAGTTTTTGTTAGTGGTTTAGCAAGATGTAAGGGAAGGTAAGGATTAGTAAAGTGAAAGTACGAGTCGAAAAACAAATTGGCGCCCAGGTTCTGTCGTTCGAGACGGGCCAATTGGCAAAGCAAGCCTCCGCCAGTTGCGTGGTGAGGTACGGCGATACGGTGGTTCTTTGCACGGCCAGCACCGGACCGCCTCGACCGGGGATCGACTTCTTCCCCCTCACCTGCGACTATCGCGAGCGAGTGGCGGCGGCGGGCAAGTTTCCGGGTGGATTCTTGAAGCGAGAAGGCCGCCCCACGATGAAGGAAACGCTCACCTCGCGGTTGATCGATCGTCCGATTCGGCCCCTCTTCCCCGAATGGTTCCACGACGAAGTGCAGTGCCAGGCGTTCGTGTTGGCCAGCGACCGCCAAAACGACGGCGACGTGCTGGCGATGACCGGAGCGGCGACGGCCCTGGCGATTTCGCCGCTGCCGTTCCAGGGCCCCCTGGCCTCGATCCGACTTGGCTACATCAACGGTGAATTCGTGCCGTTTCCGACCCAGGACGATCTCGAGGAGAGCGACCTGGACCTGATCGTTTCGGGCAGCAAGGAAGCGGTGCTGATGATCGAGGGGTTCGCCCGCGAGCTTCCCGAGGACGTCATGGCCGACGCCGTGATGAAGGCCCACGAGTACATTCGCCAAATCTGCGACTTGCAGACAGAGTTGGCCGAGAAGGTCGGCGTCGAAAAGGCCGTGTACGAGATTCCCGAACCGGACAGGCTCATCGACGCGCTTCGCGACAAGTACTACGACGCGCTGAGCGCGGCGAAGCGGACCGAGGGCAAGCAGGCTCGGGCCCAAGCGTGCGACGCGGTCAAGCAAAGGGCGATCTCGGAGATGATTCCCGATCCGGCGGCCGAGGGAGCGATCGACCCGGCACGGTTCAAATCGGTCTGGCACGACCTGGAAGCGGCCGTCATGCGCGATCAGATTCTCGCCGGCGCCCGACCCGACGGACGCCCGAACGACGAGCTCCGGGCGATCGAATGCGAAGTCGATATTCTGCCTCGCGTTCACGGCTCGGCCTTGTTCCAGCGCGGCGAGACGCAGTCGCTGGTCACGGTGACGCTCGGCACGGGACGCGACGAGCAACGCGTCGACGGACTGATCGAGGAATACACCAAGAAGTTCATGCTCGACTACTACTTCCCCCCGTTCTCGGTCGGCGAAGTCCGCCCGATTCGCGGGCCGGGTCGTCGCGAGATCGGGCACGGAGCGCTTGCCGAGCGGAGCATCAAGCCGGTGCTGCCGAACGAAGATGATTTCCCCTACACGATTCGGATCATCTCCGACATCCTGGAGTCGAACGGATCGAGTTCGATGGCCAGCGTGTGCGGCGCGACGCTCGGGCTGATGGCCGCCGGCGTGCCGATCAGCAATCCCGTGGCCGGCATCTCGGTCGGCTTGGTCAAGAAGGACGACAAGTGGGTTCTGTTGACCGACATCATCGGCGACGAGGACCATTTCGGCGACATGGACTTCAAGATTGCCGGCACCCAAAACGGGATTACCGGCATTCAGCTTGACCTGAAGACGAACGGCATCAGCGAGGAGATTATTCGCGCCACGCTGAAGCAATCGCGCGAGGCGCGGATCGAAATCCTCCGCCGCATGTTGACGGCCATCTCGCGGCCGCGAGCGGAGATCTCCATGTGGGCGCCGCGACTGCTCCGCACCAAGATCGACCCCGACAAGATCGGCCTGCTGATCGGTCCGGGCGGAAAGACGATCCGCGCGATTCAGGAGCACACGGGCGCGTCGATCGACGTCCAGGACGACGGTACCGTGACCATTGCCAGCACCGACGCCGAAGCGGCCAAACAGGCGTTGAACCAAGTCGAGGCGCTCACGGCGGCTGTCGAAGTTGGCCGGATCTATCACGGCCGGGTGACCAGCGTGAAGGATTTCGGCGCGTTCATCGAGATCCTGCCCGGCAAGGATGGACTGTGCCACATCAGCGAGTTGGCCGATGGCTACGTGGCAAGCGTCGGCGACGTCTGCAAGGTGGGCGATGAGATGGACGTAAAGGTCATCGCCGTCGACGAGCAGGACCGCGTCAAACTCAGCCGCCGCGCCGTGCTCGCCGAGCAGAAGAAGGCCGAAGGGTCCGCGGACGGAAACAGCGACGCGAAGTAGAAATCCCGAACCTCAACGGTAAACTCAACAGGCGGGTCGCCCCGACGGCGGCTCGCCTGTTTTCGTACCAGGCTCCGAAACACTTCAGCCGAATGACGCGTTGGCCTTACACGGTTCGGGAAAAGGGGAAAGGGGAGAAATGGAAAACAGTTGATTGACGTGAATACCACAAAAAGAGCCCAGCTACGACCGGTCTTTCCCTTTCCCCCCTTTCCCCTTTTCCCGATCTTCATGGGCCGCTCCATACGGCTGAACCGTTGTCAAGGCCGCGGAACTAACGCGAGGGGTTCCCGCCGACAGGCACCCGATGGGAGGGAGTGGAACGGAAACCGACCCAACTTGACAGACCCAACACGAATCCGGTAGAGTCTCGTTTGTGGTAAGGATGTTCTTGGTGAGAATGTCCTGAAGTCCACGAACAATGCGTGCCAAGCGGCGGATGCCCGGGGGGTGCGTCTTCCATCTTGCTCGTCGAGATTCTTGACGCATGGGGGGCATCGAAGGGCGTGTCGGCGCGTGTTTCCTGGTCTGATACGAATCGAAATCATCCATATTCTATTCTTTTTTGGCGTTCTCATCCAATGAACCGAATTCAGCCGTCGGTACGGCCGCCGCACATGCGGCCCGCCCGAAACGATTGGGATATTGGGTCGGCCCAGTTTTCGCAAATCACGCGCGACGTTCCGCACGTTCTTTTCGCGCCGAAGCATTACGAACCGAAGTACGCTTATCCGTTGATTCTGTGGCTTCACGGGCCGGCCGACGACGAGCGTCAACTTCGGCGAATCATGCCGATCGTGAGCCTGCGCAACTACGTGGCCGTCGCCCCGCGCGGCATGTCGGTCGGTTCGTCGCACAACGGTCCGTTGCGCTGGCTCGAATCCGACGAGATGGCCGCGCAAGCCGAGCAGCGCGTCTTCGACAGCATTGACATCGCTTGGCAGAAATACCACATCGCGCCCCAGCGCGTGTTCGTGGCCGGTTTCGATACGGGGGGCACCATGGCCTTTCACATGGCGCTGAACTATCCTCGCTCGTTCGCCGGCGTCCTTTCGTTCGGCGGCGCCTTCCCCACCGGCCAAATGCCGTTTCGCCATCTCGACGAGGCCCGGCGGCTCTCGGTTTTTCTGGCCTCGGGCCGCGACAGTACGACATACCCCTCGCAAAAGGTATGTGACGATCTACGGCTCATGCACAGCGCGGGACTCTCGATCACGCTGCGTCAGTATCCGTGCCAACACGAGCTCTCACCGCAGATGCTCCAGGACATGGACCGCTGGATCATCGAGCAGATCACCCGGCCGACGGAGTAGATCGGCGGCTGACATTCCGGCACGGCTCTTGGGTGAGTTCGCGACGCGGTTTGCTCTCTCCCGCAACCCGTTTTGAGCAAACAACTTGCGGTGAGCCAGGCTGGTACGTCCAGACGCACCCTACGGGGGTTGTCCCGAGACGTCCCGTCGGCTTCTTCTCTCGGGCCAATGCGCATTGACACCGGCGGTCCGATTCGAGTACAACCCGCCCACCTCTTCCTCGCTTCTCAAAGGAAAGTCCCATGGACAAGAAAGCCCTGGTCGCCAAGGCGGCCACCCGCGATGGCGGTTCCGATTTCGAGGCGGTCTTGGCCGCTTGGCACGACGCCACGCTTCAGTTGGAGCAATCGCACGAGACATTGCACGAGGAAGTTTGCCGGTTGACCGAGGAGCGAAACGCGGCATTGCGCCGTTTGGACGCTCAGGGCCGTCAGGCCGAAATCGGTCGGATGGCGTCGCGTCTAGCCGACGGGCTGCGCGGCCAACTCGTGCCGATCGCGCTGAATCTGAGCCTGCTCAAACGGCGGATGGCCGACGATCCGCTCGCGCTAGGTCTTCTGGGCAAGGTCGAGTCGGGTCTGACGACGGTCGACGCCGCCGTGTGCGATATGGCGGTGTTCGCCTCGGATCGCGCCGTCNNCTGGAGCCACTTCTCCGCGGCGAAACTGGTCGACGAGGTCCGAGCGGCGTTGGCTCCGAGGCTCGCGGCGCAGTCGATCGAGACGGTCGTCGACGTTCCCCGCGATCAGACGCTACGGGCCGACCGTGCGATGCTTCGCCAAGCCCTGATGAATGTCGTGACCAACGCCGTCGACGCCATGCCCGACGGCGGCACGCTGACGATTACGTCGGTTCGAACCGAGCAAGGACTGGAGCTCGAAGTGGCCGACACGGGCACCGGGTTGCCCGAGGCAATTCGCGCAGAGATGTTCAAGCCTTTCTTCAGCACCAAATCGGGTTGCGCTGGGTTGGGGTTGGCGATCGTTCACCACCTGATCGAAGCGCACGGCGGGTATGTCATGGCCATGAATTGCCCCGAGGGTGGAGCGGCCTTCACTCTCGGCGTGCCGCAACGCGCCCTCGAAGCGGCAGCCTGAGACGACCGCAAGCCGAAAACGCAAGAACCAACCCATGAACTGGCTACAGACGCATTACGCCCACGTTGCCGGCTATGTCCGGTCGATGACGCCCGGCTCGCGGGCCGTCGCTGGATTGCTGTTGTTGGTCATCGTGGCCAGCGCGGTCTATCTCCACGTTTGTCCCCTGACCGTGGCGACCGAATCGCTTCTGGGCGAGCAAGCCCTCGCGCCCGACGAACTCGGCAGAATCCAACTGGCCCTGGCCGACGCCGGAATGTCGTGCGACGTCGCCGAATCGCGAGCCCTGATTCCGCGAGGCCGACGCGCCGAGTACA
>DOEZ01000105.1 GCA_003532715.1 Planctomycetaceae bacterium | reverse complement strand
GATCATCGTGCCGGCCGCCTTCACAAACAGCCATCCTCGCTCGAAAACCCGAAAGAAGACCGTGCGAAGCGAGGGCCATTGATAGGCTGGCATCTCCATCAACAGCGGCGGCGAGTCGCCGCGTAGCAACGTCCGCTTGAGCACGGCCGCCACGGCGACGGCGGTCACCGCGCCGAACACGTAGAGCCCGATGAGCACAAGGCCCTGCAAATTAACCAGACCACCGAGAAAACGCCGTTGCGGAACGAACGCGCCGATAAGCAGCGTATAGATCGGCAGTCGGGCCGAGCAAGTCATCAGCGGCGCGATGAGAATCGTCACGAGCCGGCTGCGCTCGTTGTCGATCACCCGCGCCGCCATGATGCCCGGTATCGCGCAAGCGTAGGAGCACAACAGCGGAATGAACGACTTGCCGTTAAGCCCGACGCGCGACATCAGCTTGTCCATCAAAAAGGCCGCTCGGGCCATGTAGCCGCACTGTTCGAGCAACGCGATGAAGACGAAGAGAATCAGAATCTGCGGGAGAAAACTCAACACGCTCCCCACTCCGCCGAGAACGCCCTGAACCAGAAGGCTCTCGACCGCACCGCCGGCAAAGGTCGTCTCGGCCAGTCGTGCCACCAACGCGTCGCCGAGCGACGCGATACCCGACTCGATCAGTCTCATCAGCGGCTGGGCCCACGAGAAGACGGCCTGGAACACGACGAACATGACCAGGGCGAAGATCGACGTGCCCCAGATGGGATGCGTCAACACGTGGTCGAGCCGGTCACTGGGAGTCACGCGATCGTGCTTGGATGGTCTGACGACGCCGTCGAGAATCGTCTCGGCCCACGCATAGCGAGCCTCGGGCTCGACGCCCGGAATGCGACAGCCCTGCTCGACAAGGCGGCGGCGCGCGATCATCAACCGGTTGAGCAATTCGCCGCGTCCGCAGCCTCGGTCGTCGTGCCCCTGGCGTCGGCGATGACGATGGCGAGGGCAGCCCGGGCCGCCGTGCAACGCGGTTTCGAGGTAGCCCCCCTCGTCGAGCAACAGTCGCCGCGCAAGCCAGTGCGACGTGATGCCCGGGTTCATGCAGCCGAAAAACTCCTCCAAGTAGGGCACCAGATCCGCGACCTCGGCCTCGATCACGGCGGGCAGTGGCGTCTCGGGCTTGACCGATCGGCCGACTTCGAGCCGGTCGACAGCCTCCTTGAGCGCGGTGATGCCGCGCCCGCGATTTGCCTGGACCGCCACTACGGGCACGGGCAGCCGCGACTGCAACGGTTCAACAGCAACGGCCTCCCCATGCTCCTCGGCCAGATCGACTTTGTTCAAGGCGATGACCGTTGGAATTTCCAACTCGAGCAGTTGGCTCAGCAGGTAGAAGTTGCGGCGCAGGTTCGTCGCGTCGGCAATGAAGATAATCAGATCGATGGGCGGAGTGTCGGCTATGCGCCCCAGAAGCAAGTCCAAGACGACCCTTTCGTCGCGTCCGCGCGGCGAGAGGCTGTACAGTCCCGGCAAATCGACCACGTCGTAGCGGCGCGATTCGGTCACGAAGCGGCCGGTCTTCTTCTCGACGGTCACGCCCGGGTAGTTTCCCACTCGCTGCTGCGCGCCGACCATCGCACCGAAGAGAGTCGATTTGCCCGTGTTGGGATTGCCGATCAGGGCGACATGGACAATCGGGAGAAGATCGGAAGAGGACATGTTCGCGCGGCACTTATGGGGCGACGTGGAATCGGTAATGCCGCCCTTGTTCGTCACCCAACGGACCGAACCAGAACGTCAAGGGCCCGATCGAGCCGCAAGCAGACCTTATTGCTTCCCATCCGCACAATGCACGGGTTGCCCGCGCGAAACATCTCGATCCGAGTTCCCCGGCCCAGCCCGAACTCCTCCAGACGATGAATGTCCTCGGGCCGACCCTCCAAACGAAAAACCTCGCCAAACTGGCCGGGAAGCAGAGTTTTCAGGGAGACGACCGAATTAACCATGTATGGCACATTAGGGGGGTTAGTTACTTCGACTGCGAGGCGAATCGGTACGGCTCGCCCCGCCAATGTATTCTAGCATAAACTGAGACTCATTCTCAATATCGTCTTATTCTAGTGCCGCCGTGAAAATGAAGCAAGAGGGGCTTTGCAATTCATGCCGGATTGTTCCAAAAACCCCGCCAACCCGAAACGCAAGCGAGAGGAGGTGAGAAATCCTCTCGCGTGCGATTCGGGTTAGTACATGCTCGCGCGGCAGCAACACCCCCCAGACGCTGGTTCTGTCACAGCTCGTCCTGCCGCAAAACCTCGGCCAGGAAACGGCCGGTCGCCGAGGCCGTAGTGCGAGCAATCATCTTCGGGGTGCCCTTGGCGACGACTTGTCCCCCCTCTTCGGCGGCACCGGGCCCGAGGTCGACAATGTAGTCGGCCGTCTTCATCATCTGCAAGTTGTGCTCGACGACGATCAGTGAGTGGCCGACCGACAGCAACGCGTCGAAACAGTCGAGCAACTGGACGATATCGGCAAAATGCAGCCCCGTGGTCGGCTCGTCGAGAATGAATAGGCACCGGCCCCGCTTAGCGGTCGACATGTAGGCGGCCAGCTTCAGTCGCTGGGCCTCGCCGCCCGAAAGCGTGTTTGCCGGTTGGCCCAGACGCACGTAGTCGAGCCCCACGTCGATCAGCCGTTTGAGCCGCGACTGCACCTTCGGTCGCCCGCGAAAGAACGTAAACGCCTCGCGGACCGTCATTTCGAGCACTTCCGAGATACTGCGCCCGCGAACCTTGATGTCGAGTATCTCCTTTCGATACCGGGCTCCCCCGCACTCGCCGCATCGCATGTAGACGTCGGCCAGAAACTGCATGTCGATCGCGATGTGGCCGTCGCCTTCGCAGACCGGGCATCGCCCGCCGTCGACGTTGAAGCTGAAATGGCTGGCCGAATAACCCCGAGTGCGAGCCTCGATCGTCTCGGCGAAAACCGATCGAATCTCGTCGAACGCCTTCAGGTACGTCACCGGGTTGCTCCGCGGCGAGCGACCAATCGGACTCTGGTCGACCATGATTACGTCGTCGAGTTGACCGTCGCCAAACACGTCGTCGTGCGGATACGGCTTGGGGGCGTCCTTGCGAAGTCGGCGGCACAAGGCGGGGTAGAGCGTGTCCTGAACCAGCGTGCTTTTGCCCGATCCGCTGACGCCCGTCACTAGGCAAAGAACGCCAAGCGGGAATTCGACCGTGACGTTCCTCAGGTTGTTTCCTCGCGCGCCGGCCAACCGAATCCAGCCATGGTCGGGCTCGCGACACCGATCGGCCGCGCGAATGCATCGCCGCCGTGCCAGGTAGTCGCCCGTCAGGCTCTGCTCATTTTGCGCCATTTCGTCGGGCGTACCCTGGAATACGACGCGGCCGCCGCGTTGGCCCGCGCCGGGACCGATTTCGATCACCTGGTCGGCCGCGCGGAGTATCGCCTCCTCGTGTTCGACCACGACGACCGTGTTGAGCCGGTCGCGCAGCTCGCGAATCGCCTCGATCAGCCGGTCGATGTCGCGCGGATGTAGGCCGATCGACGGCTCGTCGAGCACGTAGAGCATGTTGACCAGGCTCGAACTTAGCGCCGAGGTGAGCGACACGCGGCGGATTTCGCCCCCGCTGAGCGTCCGAAGCGTCCGGTCGAGCGTCAGATAGCCGAGCCCCACGGTTTTCAGGTAATGCAAGCGGCCGCGAACGGCGTCGAGGATGGTTCGGGCGATGGTCCGCTCATGATCGCCAAGATCGATTTGCCGAAAAAACTCGGCCGCGTCGTCGACCTTCATCGCGCAGATATCCGCAATATTCCGCCCGCCCACGCGCGCGGCCAGCGATTCGGGCCGAAGCCGCGCGCCATGGCACTCCGGGCACGTCCGATAGCTTCGCCACCGACTCAGAAAGACGCGGACGTGCATCTTGTATTTGCGTCGCTGAAGCCAGTCGAAGAAGCCCTTTAGCCCGCCGAACTTGCGAGAGGGAACGCCCTCGACAATCAGGCTCAACCGGCGCTCGTCGAGCGACGAGAACGGAACGTCAACCGGAATGTCGAATTCGTCGGCCAGCCCCATCAACGTATCCAGCTCGTGAGAATACGCCGGGGTGTTCCACGGCGCGATCGCCCCGTCGCGGATCGACTTCGTCGGATCGGGAACCACCAGCTCCATGTCGAGATCGATCACGTTGCCGAACCCTTCGCACTCGGGGCACGCGCCCAATGGGCTGTTGAAGCTGAAAAGCCTCGGTTCGGGCGTCGGGTAGGTGATGCCGCAGTCGTCGCACGTCAAAGAACGGCTGAAGGTCATGCGACGCCAGGGGCGGCCGTCGATTGCGTGGGGTTTGCCCGACCGCTGCACTACCTCGGACGCCGACACAAAGGCACAGCAGACGCCGTTGCCCTTGGCGAAGGCCGCTTCGAGCGAGTCGAGCAAGCGTTCCTCGGTCGCGGTGCCCGCGGAGAGCCGGTCGATGATCACGTAGAGCCCGGCGGGGCCGTTGGCCGTTGGGTCCGAGGCAGGCGGCAACGGCTCGACCGAGAGGTCGACCACCCGGTCGCCGGCCAACACGCGCGAGAAGCC
>DOEZ01000727.1 GCA_003532715.1 Planctomycetaceae bacterium | reverse complement strand
GAGCCGATTCTGTTCGACTGGATCTTCAAGGGCAAGTTCAACGACGGCCGGATCGTGCTACCCTGCACGCTCGCCTATTGCATCTGGTTCGGCATGACGCTCGCTGCCCAGAACTACCTGCTCTGCGCCGAACGGGGCCGCTGGGGCAGCCTCGCCCTGGTGGTCGGGCTGGTGGTCAATATCGTGCTCAACCTGATCCTGCTGCCGCGCTACGGCCTGCTCGGCGCAGTCTGGGCCACAGCGATCGCCAACCTGGTGGCAATGGGCCTGATGTTCGGGTTCAACTGGGCGCTGGGCTTCCGCCCCGACGCCGCCACGCTGCTCGTCACGCTCGCCCCGGGCGTGCTCTGCTTCGGCGCATGGTGGGGCGGTTGGGCCCTGCTGGCCATCGTCTGCCTAATCACGGCCCTCGCCCCAACAACCCGGTGGATCCTCAACGCCGAAGAAAAGCAACTCCTCGTCGAAGCGCTCGGCGGCTACGCGGCCAAGTTACAAGCCGTGCGGCGACGAGGCTCGTGACGCCCGGGCACGACGGTGACTTGACTCTTCTCAAAAAGAATCACACGGCCGAGGCTGGTGCCACGCTTCAATGGGCTCGGGGTTGTACATGCCGTGCGGCGGATGGTAGAATCTCCGTAGCGGTCCAATCAACGACATTCATGCCGCCGGGGTTGCCATGAAGCATCATCTCTCGTCCTCTTTTTCGCGGCTTATGGGTTGCGGGTTCCTGATCGGCTTTGCTTTCTTTTCCGCTGCGCTGGCCGCCCAGGAACAATGGCAACCGTGGCCCGACGACACGTTCGCGTCGTCCTGTCCGGAAAGCGTCTTGCCCGACGGCGCGGTGGCGCGTTTGGGAACGCGCCGGTTCGTCGCGCCGGGGATCGTGGTATGGATGGCGTTCAGCGCCGATGATAGATCGCTATTGTCGGTTGACTTTGAATCGGGACAAGGTGAGGCGTTCTTCCTGCGAGCCTGGGATGCGAGCGTCGGTAGCCAGACTGGTGTGTGGACGTTTCCTCGCGATGAAGACGCGGGCGAAATTCTTGTCGCAGCCGACCCCGCCAGCCGCGTTCTGGCCGTTCGCCACGGGAAGACGAAGGTTCTGCTTTGGGATCTCGTTCAACACAAGGCGCTGAAGGTTCTCGAAACGACATGCCCTCCCACTTGCTTGAAGTTCTCGCATGACGGCAAGCGCCTGGTCATGGGGACCGAGGAAGGAACCGCCGAGATTTGGGGTGTCGAGAAGGGCGAGAGGCAGGCAACGCTGGAAAGCGTCAAGGAGCCGGTCAGCGGGATCGTCTTCTCGCCCGATGACCGGGTCTTGATCTTCGACGACGGCGGAACGGTCGCCACGTCGCATCGCCTCGACAACAGCGGGTGGCGAGACGCCCTGCGGATTTCGGTGCGAAGAGGGTTCACGGAGTTGGCTGTTTCGGCCGATGGCGCGCATTTGGGCATTGATTACTCGGAAGAACATTTTCAGATTTACGAGCTTGAAACGGGCAAACACGTCAAGACCATTCCTTCCGACGCCGACCGCGCTCGGGCCGGGTTTGTGGTGGCGCTGCGGGCCGTTCCCGAGGGATTCGACTGCGTTTCCCACGACGGGATACTCGGAGCGCGGTTATTGACCAACCATGCCGAGGGTTCCGGCACATCGACCAGCCGAATGAGTGTCCATCGTCTCGGGACAACGGTTCCGCCCGACTGGTCTTTAGGGCACTCGGACGGGATTTGGGATGTGCAATTCTTGACGGACCGGAACACGGTTGTCACGCACCCCATGTTTTTCGACCACTACTTGGTGTGGGATCTCGCCAATCGGCGAGTGCGACGCGTCCGGACCGACCATCTCATGGCGACCGCCGCGTCGCCGAGAGTCGGCGACTTCGTCGCGGCGGAGCGATTTGACAGCGACCCAATATGGCCTGATACTTTGGACATTTTGGACTATCGATCGGGAAAGACCGTCCAGGTGGCAAAGGACGACGAGTTTCCGCGTCGCTGGAGTACGTATTCCGCGAACAACGGGATGCTTGCCTATGTCAATCCGGAAGAACGTGCCGTCTGTTGCTGGGATGTCCAGAAGCACTCGCTGGTTCGGCGAATCGCTCTGGATGCGGAGGGGTGTTGGGATATCGCCCTTTCTTGGGACGGCCGTCAGCTTGCCGTTGTCGGCGACCGAGGCCAGATTCGATTCTGGGACGTACCGTCGGGCCAACTCGTCCTAAACTGGGAAGGCGACCGTAAGAAGGAGCCTAATTCGCTACCGGGATTCTTCGTCGACTTCTGGCCCGATGGCCGGCATCTGGCGCTCGCCGATTACCATGGCACGTGGCGCATTCGTACCATTCCGTCGGGCCGCGTGGTCGCGCGCATCCCAGGCGGCGGGGGCCATACCGCCATTGCGCCGGATGGACGGTTCACCGCCATTCCCGATAGAGAGGGGAACATCCGACTGGTCGATGTGAAGGCGTGCAAAATCCTCGATTGTGGCGTGCGGCACGCCGGAGGCATGGACGTGCTGGTCTTTTCTCCCGACGGAAAGTACCTTGCTTCGGCGGGCTGGGACATGACGGTCTTGCTCTGGGACGTCGAGCGGCTGAAGCAAATGGCGGCCGACCGCGAAAAAGCTCGGCGACCCACGTCGAAAAGATGCCTCCGACGATCGCGCGGAGTGCCACTGGCTCCGCTGGGACGGTGGCCCGGTTGACGGTCTGTAACGTTGCCCGTAGAGTCTACGATGCCGAGCGGAATTTGGTATTGAAATACCGGGTACCACCGGTTCTCGAACCGGTGCCGCGAAGCGGCCAGAGGATTCTTGGATGACTCGTCCATCCTTGCCAGCCTTCGGTTGCAGTTTTGCACCAGCTTGCGACCCACTTCGCCGATGACCTTTCAGCGAGTGCCATGAACGGCTCGCCCACCCTTGCCGAGCCAGTAGCGTGCCATGTTGCCAGCCGACTTCCAGGCAAGCCTCACTCCCGGCCGAACATCCGAGATCCCTTCCGGCAGAAGGGACCTACTCGGGGTGGCCACCTTTTTCGACTTGAAATCACGCCCACTCGTATGCTATGAAAGTGTTCGTCCGCCCCGGTGGATCGTGCGTGCCCGTCTCGCGTGAATAACAGCTTCTTCGAGCCCTTCGCGCCTTCACGGTGAAAAAAGGTGCCCACCCGATCAGGAGTAAAATCGAAAGCCGAACCCCTCAAGCGATAGGGCTTTTGCA
>DOEZ01000328.1 GCA_003532715.1 Planctomycetaceae bacterium | reverse complement strand
GCGATCTCAATCAGCACGCGGCCGAAGACCACCGTCGAGGCGATCAGGATGACCACGGCCGCCGCCGAGAGGCCGAGCGAGTCGCCGCCGGCCCGGCGCGAGTAACTGGCCGTCGTGGCCGTGCTCGAGATGGCCCCGCCCAGAAAGCCGCCCAGCAGAATACGCGCATTCCGGCCAAGGAACTTGTAGGTAATGTACCCGCCGAGGCTCATCCCCACGATCAGCACGACCATCAGCCAAATCTCGCGCGGATTGAGCACGTCGAGCGGGCCGTAGGTCTTGTTGGGCAGAACCGGCAGGATGATGCACGTGATCAGCACGAACTGCATGATCGCCCGAAGGTCCGCATCGCCCAGACGCCGCGAGAAATCGTGCAGTTCGGGCTTGAACTGAAGCAGCACGGCGACGCCTCCGCCGATGGCGACGGCGACGACCATCGGGCCGACCACCAACAGCGCCCCGACGCCGAACATGAGCAACACGGCCGCATCGGTCGTCGTACCGTGCGAGAAGTCGGCCTGTTTGATCTTGAGGAGCTTCGCCGTGACAAGGATGCCCAGCACGCCGATCCAACCGGCGGCGACCACCCATCCGCCGAATTCGAGCCCCAGCATCGCAGCGACCGAACCGAGCAGCGTAATCAGCGGAAAGGTCCGCAGCCCGGCCATCGCCGCCGCGTGTTCGCGTTGCAGACCGACCAACAGCCCGAGCAACAGCGAGATGCCGAGTTGGCCAAACAGTTCGGGGGTGGGAGGCATGTCGAGGTTTGCTCCGCAAATTCGCGTCAATCGCTACAATCATTGCCGGACGGCGGGTCTCAGGGGCAAACACGCCGCCCCCGCCGGCCGGTGCGACGGGCTCCAGAAGAACTCTAGCACGCATCGTCCTTCGGCGTCTCCCCGTTGTGGGCTGCCACGTCGCGCAGTGCTTGTCAGTCCAGTGGCCGGGGTGGTACACTGAAGGGGGGCAATCCCACGAACCGTCATCGAAGTCTGCCGGACAAGTCGGTATCATGGCCAAACGACGCTCCAGGCGAAGAGCTTCCCCAAGAAAGACGATCCGGCTGCCCCACGCCTTGGTGCGTCTCGTGCGGCGGCCATCGCCGGCGGCGTACGCCTGGACGGCCGGATTCGTGGTGTTCGTGATTCTGTGCTACTGGCTTCTTCCGTCCGAATTGCCCGGTTGGATGCAGAAGCTCCTGGGACTGGGTTGCGCGATTCTGGGCCTGACGGCCTATCTTCAGGTGACCAAGGAGCCCGACCTGGAGACCGACCTGTTGTCGCGCGTGCGTCGAGGCCAGCACACCGATTTCGGCAAGCAGCTTCGCGTCGAGCGCGAGGTGCGTCGTCACGTCACACTCCCCCTGTTGGGCGAGACGACGTTTCGAGCGCTCGGGGCGATCGGCGTTTTCCTGGTGCTGGTTCTCTGGTGGTGGACGCCGCTGGCGCCGGTGGGCGTTGCCGAGACGCGAGTACCGGACGTGTCGGAGCCGCTTGCCGCCGAGATCACGTCATTGCGGCTGGTGTTTCCCGACGGTCAGATTCCGCTGGCCGAACCGCCCCTCATGCCGACCGAGGCGCGGCGCCGCGCCGAGAAGATGCCGAAACACGCCGACACTTTTCAGCAGGCGTTGCAGGCGATCGCGCTGGAGCGATTCGATCAGGCGAGGCATTTGCTGGCGCTGGCCGTGAGTGAAGATCGTGAAGAGCCCATCCGCATCTACCTCGCGAGGGCGTGGACCGAACTGTATGCCGGCAAGTTCGCCGAGGCCGTGGTCCGGTATCGCGACGCCGTGATCGCGCGTCCCGACGACCCCGAGGTGCTCTGTCAGGCTGCCGTCGCGTCGATCCATGCCGGCGATCGGGCCACCGCCATGCGGTTGGTGCTGAAGGCCCTGGCCGCGGCTCGCGAGCGCGACGCGGATCCCTTGGAGGTGGCCGTCTGTCTGCACAATTGCGCTGCCGTGAACGTCCTCGCCGGGCACCGTCTCGATCAGGCCGAAGCCTACAACAAGCAGGCACAGAAGACTTTCATCGACGAGTTGGGCCCGGGCAGTTCGCGAGAAGCGGCCAGCTTGAACAACCAATCGGTGTTTCATTCCCTGCAATCCAGTTATCCAGCCGCGCGGAACCTCGGCGAATTGGCCGTTCGCATCTGGCGAAACGAGAACGACAAGGGCCCATGCGTGGCCACCGGGTTGGCGAACCTGGCGACGTGCGAGTATCTCGAAGGCATGTATGTCTCGGCACGAACGCAGTCGGACGAGGCGTTGCTGATTCGGCGCAACACGTCGCGCCCCCGAACGCCCGCGGCCACGTTCACCGGCATGGGCGCCGCGACCATTGATCTGGCGCTCGCTCAATGTCACGAGGCCTTGCCAGTTCAACTCAAATCGTTTGTTGCCGCGTTGGAAGAGACACTCGGCCCGCGACATCCGGGGGTGGCCGCGGCCATGAACACGGTCGCTCGGAGCTATTCGGCGCAGTCGTTGTACGCGCCGGCCGAGAATTACTACCTTCAGTCCGTGAGCATACTGCGCGAGTCGTTTGGAGCCGAACACGTCTACCTGGTTTCCACGCTGCTGGAGTTGGCGGAGGTCCAGCTTCTGCGAGGACGCTTCGCGGACGCGGAAAAGACGTGTTTGGAGGCCGAGAACATCGCGAGGCGCGCCCTCGCTCCGGACCACGCGCTCGCGGGACGAGGTGTCGACCTTCGCGGACGGCTACTGTCGGCGCTCGGCAAAACGCCGCCCGAGGAGGGGCATGCTTTGTTTGAGAAGGCCCTCGCGATCGCCGAGGCGAGGTATCCCGAGACGAGCCTTCGGCTGGCCGACGCCTTGGCGCGGTCGGCTTCGTCGGACAAATGGCCGCGGATCGACCGGCAGGAAAAGGCCGTCAAGATTTGCGACGAGGGACTGGGCGAGTCGTTCGGGTCGCATCCGGACAAGGCGAGGTTTCTTCTCGGGCTCGCGCGGCTCCACCTGCGCCGCGGTCAACTGGCCGAGGCGGCGACTTGCCTGCGAGAAGCGTGGGCCATCGGCCACGAAAGGCTTGTTCCCTTCCATCTCGCGCTGGCCGAAATACTCGAAACCGAGGCCCAAATGCTCGGCGAACAGAAGAAGCCGAATCCCGGGCGAGCCAAGGAACTTCTGCGGCAAGCCGAATCGATCCGCAAGGAGAACGCCGAGGAAAACCGCCGCCAAGAGGCCGGATCGCTCTGAGACCGGCTGGCTTATTTCGCGATCCGGTTGTTCTCGTCGACCAGAACGATAATGGGCCGAAATTCGCGAGCTTGCTCGTCGGGAACCGTGCAATAGGAGATAATCACCACGAGGTCGCCCGCCATGCCGAGTCGAGCCGCGGGGCCGTTGAGAAGAACCGTTTTCGACCCCGCCGGCGCCTCGATGGCGTAGGTGATCAATCGCTCGCCGTTGTTGAGGTTTAGTACGTGGACCTGCTCGCCGGGCAGAATGTCGGCCGCCCGGAGCAGATCGTTATCGACCGCGATGCTCCCCTCGTAATTCAGATCGGTGCCGGTCAGCGTGGCACGATGGATTTTCGATCTGAGCATAAACCGTTGCACGGAGAACTCCCTGTTCGCATGATCGGCCGCTCGATTTCCGACGCGGACGATGCGTCGGGTCGGCGGCGACAGACCGCGATCGCGGCCATTGGGACCGCCACCGCGCTTGAAACATTCTACTATGACGCAGCCGGCCAAAGTTTTCAACGCCCTATTCGGCCCGTTTCACCAGATCGACCGTAGCCAAGCCGGCTTCAATATAATGAATTTGGTTGTCATTTGGGTGCCTGGAAGGTATACTTTCGACTGTCCCGAATCATTCACAAACCCGTGATTTCGCCGCGGAGTGCGAAGCGTCGGCCGAATTCGTGGTCGACGACGACAAGTCGTTACACACCTCGCGATTGCGTTTCGGGTTGGTATGCGGATCGTAAGTATTCCGGGCTATGGCGTCCCAGCCACCCACGTCGCACGGGCTGTTGACTCGGGACGGACAACCCGCTAGACTGCCTCGCATGGGTGGTATTATTGAGCGTGCAACCGGTAGTTGTTCGGACCGTTGAGGAGCATTCATGGAATTCAAAGAAGGCCACACCGTCGGCATCGACTTGGGGACCACTTTTTCGACGATCGCGCAGCTCGATGAGAACGGCAATCCGGTCGCCTTGCTCAACGAGGACGAGGAAGAAGAGACGCCGAGCGTCGTGCTGCTGACCGACAGCCAGCACGTCGTTGTGGGCCCCAACCGGATGCGCGCGGCCATGGAAAGCCCGGAACACATCGTCGAGCGGATCAAGCGTCGGATGGGCGACGTCGAGTTTCATCGAACGTTCGACGGCCGCGAGATTACGCCCGAATTTCTCTCGGCCCTGATTCTCAAGAAGTTGCGGCAGGACGGCGAGAAGCGAATCGGCAAGATCGGCAATGCGGTCATCACCGTTCCCTACTATTTCAACGACGCGCGGCGCAAGGCAACCGAGGACGCCGGACGCATCGCCGGCTTCAACGTCATCGACATCATCAACGAGCCGACCGCGGCCACGCTGGCGTATGCGTGGCAATGCGGCGAACTCGGGGTCGTCGCGGCCCGAGACGAAAAACCGCGTTTGGTTCTGGTCTACGACCTGGGGGGCGGAACATTCGACGTCACGGTCGTGCGTTACACCCCCACCCACTTCCAGGTGCTCGCCACCGACGGCGACGTCCAACTGGGCGGCGTCGACTGGAACGACCGTATTCTCGATTACGTCGCCGATGAATTCAGGGCCAAGCACGGGCTCGACCCGCGCGCGTCGGCTCAAATCATTCATACCCTGCGCAACGATTGCGATCTGGCCAAGCTCGATCTGTCGGAACAGGAGCAGGTGAAGCTTCGCGTGCGCTATGAGGGCAAGTCGCTCTCGATCGTCATCACGCGCGACCAGTTCGAGTCGATGACGGCCGACCTGCTGCAACGGACGGCCGACACGACCGAGTTGGTGCTCGAGCAGGCGGGCATCACGGCCGACCAGCTCGATGCCCTGGTGATGGTCGGCGGAAGCACGCTCATGCCGCAGGTGCCCAGAATGCTCCGGAACCTGCTCGGCCGCGAGCCGTTCGCCGACATTTCGCCGTTCACGGCGGTCGCACGCGGCGCGGCGATCCACGCGGCCATTCTCGAGGCGAAGTATCGCGGCGACCAGAGCGAGCTGGCGGCCAAGGTTCGCAAGAAACTCGAATCGGTCAGGCAGGAGAACGTGAACTCGCACGGGCTGGGCGTCGTCGCCGTCAATCCCAAGAGCGGCAAGGAAGTCAACCACGTCATGATCCCCCGCAACACGCCCTTGCCGGCCGAGGTCACCCGGACGTTCCACACGAGGACGCCGAATCAACAGCGAGTGAGCG
>DOEZ01000437.1 GCA_003532715.1 Planctomycetaceae bacterium | reverse complement strand
CCGCCAAATCGACCGCGGTTACTGTGTATTCATAAGTGTTGTCGGACAGAGTTACGTCCGTGTAGCTTGCCACAGTCCGATAATCGCCACTGATTCGTACCCCATCGCGGTATAAGCGAAAGCAAGGCGAGGCACTAATGTCAAACGTAGGTGTTGAATCGTTGGTCATACCATCGGTATCACTGATGCCGCTATCGTTAACTGCCTGCAAGCAGGGAGCGGCGGGTGTGACTGGAGCAACCGTGTCCAACGTGAAGGTAATCGTCTCTTCCTCGCCATTGTTCAGTGGGTTCCCCGCCGTGTCGTAAATGGCGGCACTGTTGAGGGTCACCGTGTACTCGCCGTCGGTGGTCAAGGGCGTGCTGAAGGTGATCATAAGGGTGTTGCTCCCCCAGCCAGTGACGGAGTCAGGAGCAAGCGGATTCAAGTTCGGATCGAGGACGGTTACGTCGGCGTCCTGCCCGAAAACCGGCTCGTTAAACGCAAACGTCAACTCGGGTGTTGTGTCGTACGTGATGCGGTCGTAGGCACTGAGACCGGTATCGTCGGTAAGTTTCGGCGGTACGTCAAAGACGTAGGCCGAGCCGGAAATGACTCCCTTGTTATCGTCGCCGTACGCCCCGACGATGGCCGTGTTACCGCTGATCGCAACGCTGTAGCCAAACCAATGACTTGCTGCACCATCGGCAGCACTAAGCTTGGCCGCCGGGGGCCAAACCGAGCCGCCGCCATGGAAGATGTAGGCCGAGCCGGAATCAGCCCCTTTGTCATCGTCGCCGTACGCTCCGACCATGGCCATGGAATCACTGATCGAGACGCTCGAGCCAAAGTGATCGTCTGCCACGCCGTCGTCGGCCGTGAGTTTGGCAACCTGGACCCAGCCCGAATCGGCGCTCTCGAAGATATAGGCCGAGCCGGAGTTGCTTCCCTTGTCGTCGTCCTGATACGCTCCGACGACGGCTTTGCCGCCGCTAATTGAGACGCTGTAGCCAAACCAGTCGTTGGCCGCACCGTCGTCGGCCATGAGCTTTGCGGCCTGGACCCAACCCGAATCAGTGCTTTCAAAGATATAGGCCGAGCCGGAGGCACTTCCCTTGTCATCGTCGCCGTTCGCCCCGACAATGACCAAGGAACCGCTGATCGCAACGCTGGAGCCGAACCAATCACTTGCTGCACCGTCGTCGGCGGTCAATTTGGCATTCTGGACCCAACTCGAGCCCGTGTTTCTGAACACGTATACCGAGCCGGAGTTACTGCCCTTGTCGTCATCCTGATACGCTGCGACGAGGACCGTATTCCCTTCGATAGCAACGGCATTGCCGAAGTTATCAGAGGCCGCACCGTCGGCGGCAGTAAGTTTGGCGACTTGAATCCAGCCGGAGCCGGTGTCCTCGAAGATGTAGGCGGACCCCGAGTTGCTCCCCTTGTCATCATCCTGATACGCCCCGACGACGGCCACCGAACCGCTGACTGCAACTCTGGAGCCGAAGTAATCGCCTGTGACCCCATCGGAGGCTGTCAGCTTAGCCAACTGAACCCAGTCCGAACCAATGTTCTCGAAGATATAGGCCGAGCCCGAGTTGCTTCCCATGTCGTCGTCTTGGTACGCCCCCACGATGGCGACCTTGCCGCTGACCGAGACACTGAAGCCGAAAAGGTCGCTCGCCGCGCCGTCGCTGGCGGTTAGCTTGGCGACCTGGTCGCTCAAGAATGGCCCCGAAACTTCAATGGTGATCGCAAGCGGCACACTCTTCGCCGATTCATTGCCCGCCGCATCGACCGCCGTCACCGCAAAGTCACACGTGCCATCGGGTTGCGCCACTGTCGTGTAACTGCCACCGGTCTCGTACAGTCCGCTCATTCTGGAAACGCCGTGATACAGCCGGAAATAGGGTGCGGCACTCACATCAAACGTCGGCGTATTGTCGTTGGTGACATTGTCCGAATCACTCAATCCGGAGTCGCTGGCCGCCTGCAGATCCAACGCGGGCGGCACCGGCGGGGCCTGGGTGTCGATCGTTACGACGAGCGGCTCGCTTTGGGCGGATTCATTACCCGCTGCGTCAACGGCCGTGGCGGTGTACTCGTACGTTCCGTCGGGTTGTGGCGGCAAGGTCAACGAGCCTCCACTTTGACAATCGTCGCTGATTTGCACGCCGTCGCGGTACAGCCGGAAATAGGGTGCGCCGGCAATATCAAACGTGGGCGTGTTATCGCTAGTGATGTTGTCACTGTTGCTGATACCCGTGTCACTGGCCATCTGCAAATTAGGAGCCGCTGGTGCTGTTGGAGCCACAGTGTCCAATGTGAAAGTAACGGTTTCATTCTCGCCATTCTGGATCGCGTTACCTGCGACGTCGGTGATCGTGCTCATGCCGCTGAGCGTTACCGTGTACTCACCTTCGACGGTCAACGGCTCACTGAAAACGATCACAAGGGTGTCGCTTCCCCATCCGGTGATCGAGTCGGGTACGACTGGATCCGAGTTCGGATCAAGGATGGTTACATCGCCATTCCGACCATAGATGGACTCAGTAAATGTGATCGATAAAGTAGGTGTTGCGTCGTTTGTCGCTTCGTCGTGAGAACTCACTCCTGTGTCGTCGGCGAGGTGTAGGAATGGTCCAAAAATATAGGCCGAGCCGGAACTGCTGCCATGATCGTCATCTTCATACGCCCCGACGATGGCCGTCACACCGTCGATCGAGACGCTGTAGCCAAAACTGTCGCGAGTCGCTCCGTCAACGGCAGTGAGCTTTGCAGACTGTACCCAATACGAGCCTGTGTTCTCAAAAAGATAGGCTGCGCCAGCATCGTTGAGCTGATGGTCGCCTACAATAACTTGGTTGCCGCTGATCGAAACGCTATAGCCGAAAGAACTCGACGCCGTACCATCATCAGCCGTAAGCTTGGCGGTGCGGACCCAACCCGAGCCGGTGTCCTGAAAGATGTAAGCTGAGCCATCGGAATCATCGCCGTCAGCCCCGATAATGGCCGTAGTTCCGCTGATGCAGACACTGCGACCGAAGTAGTCATATGTCGCGCCGTCGTCTGCAATGAGCTTCTTGCGCTGTATCCAGCCCGAATCCATGTCTTGGAAAATATACGCGGAGCCGGACCAGTCGCCGTGGTCATCATTGCCATATGCACCGACAATGGCCGTGGCGCCGCTGATGGAGACACTACGGCCAAAGTAGTCGCTGTTCGCACCGTCGTTGGCGGTCAGTTTGACGACTTGTACCCACCCTGAGCCGGAATCCTGGAAGATATAGACTGAACCCGACGAGACGCCCTTGTCATCGTCGCCAACGGCCCCGATGATAGCAGTAGTGCCACTGATCGAAACACTACAGCCAAAAAAGTCGCTGTTCGCACCGTCGTCGGCCGTCAGTTTGGCGACTTGTACCCACCCCGTGCCGGAATCCTGAAAGATGTACACCGAACCGGCATCGGTTCCCCTGTCATCGTCGCCTGATGCCCCGATGATGGCCGTAGTGCCGCTGATCGAAACACTCTGACCGAAGTGGTCACCTGCTGCCCCGTCACTTGCGGTGAGTTTCACAACCTGAACCCAACCTAAGCCGGTCTCCTCGAAAACATAGGCTGAGCCAGAATCTGTGTTGCCATCGTCATCAAAAGGTACTCCAACGATGGCCGTGGTGCCATCGATAGCAACACCGTAGCCAAAGTAATCACCTGCCGCACCGCTTAGTTTGACAACTTGTCCAGTTAATAGTGGAACGATCATGTCCACCGTGATAGTGAGCGGAGGCGAATCACTCGACTCGGTATCCCCCATCTCGGTCTGCCGGGCCGTGATCTCGTGGCCGCCATCGGCCAGATCAAACGCCCCGTTGGTTGTCACCGTTGTTGTCTCGCTCGTGGCGACGGCCGTGCCGATGGGCGTGGTGCCGGTGTAGAGCGTGACGGTTGCCCCGGCGATGGTGCCCGCGACCTCGAACTGCAGGGCCTTGGCCGGGGTGCTGTTGTCGAGGTTTGTCAGGTTGTCGTCGTTGAAGATGCCCGTGTCGCTCACGGGCAGCAGGTCGACGGCGGTTGGGGCGACGCTCAGAAGCGAGCGGTCTTCGAGCCATTCGACCCGCAGGTGGCGGTGGTGGAGCATTCGATCGACGTGTGAGCGGGCCGCCCGACCGGTGCGTCGCGAGGATGCTCCAGATGATGCGCCCGATGGTGCGCCAGATAACGCCCGAGTGGTTGCCCGATCCGCGCCCAAACCGCGAAACGCTTCGAGAACGCGACGCATCGCTTATTCCTCCCCGTGTTCGGAGTCCAGTCTGCCGCAAGAAGTGCCGCCGTGCCCGATTGCCAGTGTGACGGCCCCGTCGATGGCGAGAAGGCCCCGTCACGAATCACGCGCGACGCGATTATCAGACTCTGGTTATAATGTATGCGGGTGGGAGAAGTCAAGCTTGGATACCACCTGAATAGGGGGGATTTCCGCCGTGGTGGGTGAACAGGGGGGGCCTGCGTTCCCGGCGCGGTGGCCAAACGAAGGGTTGCGTTCCCGTTGTGCTGGCTGAATGGTGGCTTGTGCATCCGGTGGCCATGCGGTCGTCTCCCAGTGGCTGAAGTTGACGCATCAATCCATCTCTCGCCAACTGGGCAATACGGCCGCATATCTTTCGTAGCAGCACCAGCGTCGAACGCTTCGGGATCAAATTCCCCCAGCCACTCCATGAACTCCTCGTGCCGCTCGTGTTTCGGGTCGGCCATCGCCTCCAGGTATTCTTGATAGCCGTAGATTCCTTCCACATCCTCGGGCGGACAGGCACGTGCTCCCTCGACACAAAGTGGATATCGATATCCTTTCTCGGCTTGAAGGCAACCCTCGAATAAAATCTCATGTTGCCAGTCGTCGCCGAAATCGTATTCGTAATCAAAGGCAAAACGATTGCCGTCTCTTGAAATGATCTTGCTCAGCTTCGTTCGGAGAGAATTCACCGGCGATTCCTCATCCTCCCAGCCATCGCAGAGAAGCTCCGAATCACCGTAACGAACGCTGCTGATATCAAATTGGTGCAGATGACTGCATTACCCCAAACACCTTGCCAAACGCTGTAGAATCGACTGTAATGCGTTCCGAGACAGAACTCGACGGGGGACTTCCCGCGATTTCAGAAGCCTCAAAACTATACAAGGGACACTTGCGGTCGCAGAATACGGGCGTAGAATACCATATTGACTGTCCTCCCACCTCGCACCCGCCAAGGAACACCACCATGCCCAATATCGCCACCGTCCTGAAGGAAGAAATCCGCCGTTTGGCGAAGAAGGAAGTCAAGGCCGAGGTGAGTTTCACCAAACAAGCCGTGGCGAGGCATCGGGGTGAGATCGCCAATTTGAAACGAACTGTGGCTCAACAAGAACGACAAATCAAACGCCTCCAAAAGCAAATCCAGCAAGAAGGTGAAGCTCCAGCCGATGAAGAGCCGTTGGATGATGTTCGTTTTTCGGCTCGGTCGGTGAAAGCCCAACGAACTCGATTGGGTCTATCGGCTGCCGATTATGGCAAACTGGTCGGCGTATCGCCCCTGACAATCTATAACTGGGAAAAAGGCACTTCTCGTCCTCGCAAAGCCCAACTTGCCGCGTTGGTCGCCGTTNNCGTTCGAGGAATCGGAAAGAAAGAGGCGTTGGCCAAGTTGGAGGAGTTGGGAACGGCGAAAAGGCGAAAAAAGGGGGGAAAGTAGGTGAGAGCACTGTCCATCGATAGGGAGGCTTGATAATGTCTCGCACGAACGATACGCATTCCGTGTTGGTCGGTTACATTCTTTGGATTTTCGGATTCCTGGGCGCCCACCGCTTCTACTACGGCAAGCCGATCACCGGAACCATCTGGTTCTTCACGGCCGGCCTGCTGTTGATCGGCTGGATCGTCGACCTCTTCTTGATCC
>DOEZ01000262.1 GCA_003532715.1 Planctomycetaceae bacterium | reverse complement strand
CGTGCTGACGTATGAGAATCAGGCCAAGGTTCTTCCGATTTCGTTCTCGCACGTCTCCGTCGAACGCGGCGAGGAGCCCAACGGCATGAGTTGGATGGTCGGTATTCTGCCGTTCATCGGCCAGCAGCCGCTTTATGACACAATCAAGTTCGATGGTTCGTGTCGTTCCAGGTTGGGCATGTTTCGACCCGAGAATATAACGGCTCGCGAGTCGTACATTCCAACCTTTCTCTGCCCGAGCGATGACACGGCGCGCGAGTTGCAGGATTACGTATGGGAAGCCACGGAACCTTGGGGGTTTTCTGGGATACTATGGGCTCCGACGAGCTACGAGGGCTCCATGGGGCCGCACAAACCGGTCGGTTCGGTCTTCGACGGTTTGCCCGATTGCACAAACTACGCGGTCAATGGAATCGAGTCCTGCTCTGGGTTGTTCTGGGGTCACACGTGGATGGCGCCGGTAACCATTGCAAGCATCACCGATGGAACCAGCCAGACCATTGCCGTGGGCGAGGTTGTGCCCGAGCACAGCGATTTCAATTGCTGGGCCTTGGGCAACGGCGCTTTCCGGCGAACTCACAGCCCCATCAACTTTCTGAACCGCATTTTCACGCCCGGCAACCCTCATGGCGTCGCGTTCACGCGATGGCGCGACCACAGTTTCGGCAGTCGACACGAGGGCGGGGCGTTCTTCTGTTTCGCCGACGGGCACGTCGCCTTCCTATCCGAAACGATCGATATCGCCGTTTACCGCGCGCTCTCGACCCGGGACGAGGGTGAATCCGTCCCAAAAGACTCCAAGTAGAACGTTCGCGCCTCGCCAACCGAACGTTTTGGTACTTGTGCCGCGGATCACAACACGACATCGCCCCCCTCTGGACGGGTTACTGCGGCTGCAATCTCGGTCTTGTCAACTTTCACCCCCATTCGGTGTCACGGGTCGTGGTCGTGCCGTCGCCAGGAACGAAAAGTCGCGCCGAAAATGACACGATTTGCGTTCGAAAGAGTTGCAGTAGCCCCAGCGCGATACCTATAATCGAGGTCATACCAGTCGGCCGGTTATTCGCTTCGTTCCGCCCCGCCAATCGCGACGATGGCGGAGCATCACGCATGTGGACCGACCGCCTCGTGGCGACACGTCCTTCTTCTCTTCGGACAATTCGATCTTTCCACCTGTTCCTTGGGAGGTACGACACAATGAGATGCTCTTCAGCGGCAACGGCGGCAGTCCTAACAGTCCTTCTCGTCCTTCTCGTCGCCCAGACGGCTTCAGCGACCCTCATCGGATTGTGGCGATTCGATGAAGGCAGCGGCACCGACGTGAGCGATTCCTCGGGAAATGGACTCAACGGGGTGCTGGTCAAGCAAGACGACTTCGCGGAGTATCCCGATTGGATCGCGGGACGGACCGGACAGCCGGGTGACAACGCCCTTCGCTTCGGAGTCGGCGGCACGCGGAACATGGTTGCCGCGCCGTATCAACCGGTGATGGACAGTCCCGCCGGCAACAACGCGGTCACCATGGCCGCGTGGCTATCGAGCGAGGAAATCATTGAGTCCGGCGAAACAAACTGGGGACGAGTCTTTCAGCGGTTGAACTACTTGCTCTACATGGACAACGTGTCGTCGATCGATTCGGTGTCGACGTCGATCAACATGGGCCTTCCCAGGGTACCGCAGGAGGTTGACGTCTATGACCTGACCAGTACGGCGGTGCCTGTCAGCACGAACAGCGCGACCAACCCTGCTTGGAATCATGTGGCCCTTACCTTCGACGGCACTGATATCAGATTCTACATAAACGGTGTGCAGAAACACGTCCAAAACGCTCCGGGAACGATCAAGGGAGACTGGTGGACCGACGTTCAAATCGGCAACTCCAACCGTCCGACCCTCCCCCAGGTCTTCAACCGGCAGTTCGTCGGCGCGTTGGACGATGTGGCCTACTTCGACTCGGCGCTGACGCCCGCCGAAATCAGCCAGGTCATGAGCGGCGATTTCTCGGGATTCAACGCGCCGCGTCCGGTGGAAGGGGCTCATGCGTACGAAGCGGCCGTGGCGGCCCTGCAACCGACGCACCACTACAGGTTTGGAACGACAGGCGTCATCGCCCCCGATTCCGGCTTCGGCGCGACTCTCATCGACGGCGTGCTGCAAACGGGCGAGGGCGGCGCGAATTTGAATTCGCTGGGTCCGGGCACGAGCGACGGGCTGCCCGGCTTCGACGCATCGCCCGCCAACGGTGCCATGGGACCGCGCAACGTCGGGGCTCTCTACCTGGGTGACGGAACCAATTGGGCCGCCGAGCAGATGACATTCTCCGGTTGGCTGGGACTCGCTTCCGGTACGGGCACGGTCGTTTGGGATCGCGTCTTCACAAACAGTCAGTACTCCAACAATCTCCAAATGGTTATTCATGATGATGGAGCGACCGCCGGTGAGCCCGCCGGACTCTACATCACCATCGACGACCCGATCGTCGGAATCGACGCGATGTTTCTGCCCAAGTCGGTCGTCAATCTCGTCGACGAGGAGTGGCATCATTTGTTCGTCGTGCGCGACGGAGGCGACTTTGGTAACATGAAGGTGGTCATCGACGGCCAGGACTACACCAGCCAACTGACGGCGTCCCCGGTAAGCGGCTTCATTGCCGGCAATGAATGGGGCACGGCCATGCTCGGCGGAGTTGATGCCTACGCGAGTTCGTTGTCCGGATTGATGGATGAGGTTTCGATATGGGTCGGCACGGCCTTGACGGTGCAGGACGGCATCGACCTCTACAACGCGGCTCTCACCAACGCTACGTATATTCCGGGCGATGCCAATCGCGACGGAAACGTCGACGCCGCCGACGCGAAAACCCTGGCCACAAACTGGGGCGAGACGAACGCTTCCTGGGCGATGGGCGATTTCAACAAGGACGGGATCATCGGTCCGGCCGACGCCGCCATCCTCGCGGCCAACTGGGG
>DOEZ01000530.1:864-7830 GCA_003532715.1 Planctomycetaceae bacterium | reverse complement strand
AATTGGTTGACTGATTCTCACCCTCCCACCCCAAGAGGTCCCGCCATGAAGAAACAACCGCATCGTCTCGTCCCGCTTTTGATGACCTGCCTGATCGTCGGACTGTGCTCGCCCGGCCTTGCCGACGACGAGGTCCCTCTTTCGTCGCTCGACTTGATCCATATGTCGGCCGGCTGGGGAAACCCAGTCGCAAACCGTTCGATCCAAAAAGGCCCGCTGTCGATCGGGGGCAAGCAGTTCACCCACGGCGTGGGAACCCATGCCCATAGCGTGGTGAAGATCAACCTCGGAGAGTCCAAGCGATTCACCGCGATGGTGGGCGTCGACGACGGCGCGGGCAAGGGCCGCGGAAGTGTCGTGTTTCGCGCGTTACTCGACGGCGACGAGGTCTTTCGCAGCGCCGTGATGAAATCGGGCGATCCGGCCGTCCGGGTCGATCTCGATCTGACGGGCAAGAAGACGCTCGTTCTGCAATCGCTCGGCACCGACGACGGTATCGACTACGACCACGCCAATTGGGCCGAGGCCGTCTTCCTCGTCGCTGGACGGAAGCCGGCCACCGTCGACCCGATCGACCGCCGAAAGATCATTCTCACGCCCAAGCCAGGGCCTGAGCCGAAAATCAACGGCCCGCGGCTTTACGGCGCGCGTCCGGGAAGGCCGTTTGTCTATCGGATCCCTTGCACGGGCAACCGGCCAATGACCTTCTCGGTCGACGGTCTGCCCGAGGGAATGACCCTCGACGCGGCCACGGGCATCATCTCGGGCGAGGTTCCGACGGCGCTGGGCAAGTATCCGGTCACGCTGCGCGCCAAGAACGACGCAGGCGAGGCCGAGAAGGCATTCACGCTTGTCGTCGGCGAAACCCTGGCCCTGACGCCGCCGATGGGCTGGAACAGTTGGTACATCCATTACCACCGCGTCACCGAACAGCACATGCGCGACGCGGCCGACGCGATGATCGCCTCGGGCATGGCCGACCACGGCTATCAATACGTCAACATCGACGACTGCTGGATGAAGCAACGCAACGATCCACCTTTTCGCGACGACCGGGGCAACATTCTGACGAACGCGAAGTTCCCCGACATCAAGGGCATGGTCGACTACATTCACGCGAAGGGGCTCAAGGCGGGCGTCTACACGTCGCCCGGCCCATGGACCTGCGCCGGCTACGTCGGGAGCTTTCGACACGAAGAAAAGGATGCGAGGCAATTCGCCGACTGGGGCTTCGATTTCGTGAAGTACGACTGGTGTACCTACGGCCACATGGTTCCCGAGACATCGCCGCTGGCCGACCTGAAGAAGCCGTACGTGTTGATGGGCGACATATTGAAAGAGAGCAAGCGCGACATGGTCTACAACCTGTGTCAATACGGCATCGGCGACGTCTGGAAATGGGGCGGCGAGGTCGAAGGGAATTGCTGGCGGACGACAGGCGACCTGGGCAACATCCCGCGGCGCGAGCTGCCCGGTTTCTATCCCATCGGCCTGGCCAACATGAAGCTGTGGAAATACGCGAAGCCGGGCCAGTGGAACGATCCCGACTATATCCTGATCGGCATGATCGGCGATCCCCATCGTCGGCACGGGGAAGAGGCCCGCATCTCGTGCAACCTGACCGGAAACGAGCAGTACTCGTACATGTCGATGTGGTGCCTGATGGCCGCACCGCTGATCTTCAGCGGCGACATGGCCGAACTCGACGAGTTCACGCTGAACGTCCTGTGCAACTCCGAAGTGCTCGACGTCGATCAGGACGCGCTGGGCAAGCAAGCCGAGGTAGTCCGCCACGCCGGTGACGAAGTTGTCCTGGCCAAGCCAATGGAGGACGGTTCTATGGCCGTCGGTCTGTTCAACCTGGGCGAGGAACCGCGGCCGGTGAAGGTCGCCTGGGCCGAACTGCGTCTGACCGGACCACGCATCGTCCGCGACCTGTGGCGACAGAAGGACCTGGGCCAGTTCGACGACGAATTCACCGCAACGGTCGAAAGCCACGGGGTCGTGTTCGTGCGGCTGCGACCGGCCGAATAGGTCAAGTTAGAATGTAGAGAAAAGCTTGGTTGTTCGGCTGGATTGATATTTCCCGAGTTGTCGATATAATCGAACAAGAGCAATCTAGGCTAACTCCGCGGGCTGGAGACAACCTCGGCGGGCTTTTGGTGGGGCCAGTCCGCCCCCCGTGTATTCAACTGGATTGGTGATGAAGAGACTCGCGGTCGAAAACGCCTTGAGATCGACGCTGGCGGCATGGATGCTGTTGGCGGCCATAGTCTCATCTTCGACCTTTATTCATAGTCATTCGGACGGAGATATTGCCCATCAACACGACCGTTCCGAATGCGTTGCTCTTGGGCTGTCCGACTCGTCCGGATCCGGCACGGATCGAGGTGTCCATTGTGGCTGGACGATTCCGTCCCGGGCCGATTCCCACCAGCATCGGTCCCTTCTACCCTGGGGAAACGTGATCTACGTGCCGACCTCGGGTGAACCGGCTGTCCCCCACGGGAAGTCGCCCTGCGGTTGGTGCTATTGGATAGCCACCGTTTCGGCTGCTCAACTCGCTCGCACTCCGTCGGAAAACCGGAGCTTCCACCCCATTGGGCCGATTTCTGGGCTCATGGTCTCGACAGATCGCATCTACGATTCCTCGCGGTGCGGGATTCCGCGCGCTGGCATCGTCCTGGCGGCTCCTCTGTGTGACCGCGCGCGCCACGAACGTTCAGGCGTTCAACTGGCCTGATTCTTTGCACGATTCTCTCGTGTCTTATTCACCTCTTGCCGGCTTGGCGCGCGCCAAACCGGCTGCCCACGTCGTTCCGGCGCACACATCGGGTTGACCGGTTGACCAGTCATCGAGTCCGTGGAGATCAGTAATGAGCGTTCGCACCATGAAATGGCGGCGGCCGGCGAGTGCAATCCTTGTTGTCGGATTGCTGATATCGGCCGGGTATCTTGTGGCAAACAGCCGGCAGATCATGCAAATGGTCCGTGCCGGCATCGGATCCGCTAAACCGTCGGAATCCGAACACGCGGTCGCGGACGGCGGCCATGATCACGGTCACGGAGACGGCGGTCCGGTGGTCAAGACGACCCTTTGGGCCGACAAGATCGACGTCTTTCTCGAACGGCCGTATGCCGTGGCCGGTGAGGCCATCGCCCCGCTGTTCCACGTGACGGTAATGAAAGACGGCAGTCCGGTGACGGAGGGAAGTCTTACGTTCAAGGCGACCGGTCCCGAGCAGAGCACGGTCGAAGTCCGTTCGGAGAAGCCGGACCGACCAGGCATCTTCATTCCGTCGGTAACCTTCGCGAAACCCGGCACGTATCGTGCCGAGATGATCGTCGAAAGTCCGCAAATCGACGGCGGCGGAGAGACGATCGAACTGCCGCCGGTCATCGTTTATGCCAATGCCGACGAGGCATTGGCGGCCGCGCAAGAAACGCCCGACGAAGACGCCGCCGAAACCATCAGTTTTCTCAAGGAACAGCAGTGGCGGGCCGGCGTGATTACCACCGCGGCCGCCCAGCGAGAGCTGGTCGAGCGACTGGTCGTGCCGGGTCGGGTGATCGTGCCCCAAGGATCGGGCGCCGTCGTCGGGTCGCCGACCACCGGCAAGGTAGCGCCGCCCGACGGCCGGGGTTTCCCCAAGGTCGGCGACAAGGTCGAGAAGGGGCAAACGCTGGCTTTTGTCGAGCCCTCCATCGCCGGCGCCGAGGCCGTGCAATTGATCGCCAATCATGCCCAGTTGCAGACGCTCGATGCCGATTTGGCCGTCAAGCAACTCGATATCGAGACACGCATTCGCGGCGCCGAACTGGACTTGAAGCGAGCACGGAACACCTTGGAACGCAAAAAGAGCCTGACCCGGGATGGAATCGCGGCGGGAAAGGAGCTTCTGACGGCCGAGCACGAGGAGCGGCTAGCCCAATCCGAGTTGGACGGTCTCCGCCTGGTCGTGCAACCCTACAAGGACGCGCGGGAGCGACTTGCCAAGGTGCTCGGCGGCATGAAGGCGTCGGGCGACGTGGAGGACCATCGCGGCAACATGCGAGTCACCCTGCGAAGTCCCATCGCCGGCACGATTGTCGACGCCAACGTCACGTCGGGCGAGTTGATTCACGCCGACCGAAGACTCTTCCACGTCGTCAACCTCGATCGGTTGTGGATCGAGGCCAATGTTTCCGAATACGATCTGGCGCGAGTGCAACATGCTCCCGGCGCCAGCTACCGGCTGGCCGCCTACCCGGACCGCATCGTGCCGATTCTCGCGGGCGGCGGGCGGTTGATCGACATCGGCGCGGTGGTCGACGCCGACACGCGCACCGTGCCGATTCGCTACGAGGTTCCCAATCGCGACGGACTTCTCCGCGTGGGTATGTTCGCCGATCTTATGGTCGAGACCACACGCCGGCAGACGGCCATCGCCGTGCCCAAGGAGGCCGTCATGGACGAGAGCGGCGACGTCGTCGTCTATCTCCAACGCGGCGGCGAGACGTTCGAGCGACGCCGGGTCGAGGTCGGTATCCGCGACGCAAACCAAGTGGAAATCGTCAGCGGACTCGCGCCGGGCGATCGGGTGGCGACCAAGGGGGCCTACGCAATCCGGCTGTCCACCCTGTCCAGCGCGATTCCCGCCCACGGACACGCCCACTAGGAACCAAAGCCATGCTTACAAGACTCATTCGCCTTTCGCTGAATTCTAGCCTGTTGGTCGTGCTGCTCTCGCTGGTTTTGATGGTGGCCGGCTTGTACGTCACGTCGACCATGCCGGTGGACGTCTTTCCCGACTTCACCGCGCCCACGGTAACGATCCTCACGGAAGCCCACGGCATGGCTCCCACCGAGGTCGAAACGCTAGTCACCTTCCCCATCGAGACGGCCATGAACGGCGCGGCGGGAGTGCGGCGCGTGCGGTCGGCCACCAGCATCGGGTTCTCCATCGTCTGGGTCGAGTTCGACTGGGGAACCAACCTTCAAACCGACCGCCAGATTGTGGCCGAGAAGCTTGGACTGGTGCGCGGCAGCCTGCCGCCGGAAGTCGAGCAGCCGATCATGGCTCCGCAGGCGTCGATGATGGGTGAAATCCTGTTCGTGGCCCTCCGCGGCGAAGAGCATTCGCTCTTCGACTTGCGGACCTTGGCCGACACGACGATCCGTCGACGCCTTCTGGCCGTGGAAGGCGTGGCCCAGGTCGCGCCAATCGGCGGCGACGTGAAACAATACCAGGTCATCTTGTCCCCCTCGAAGCTGCAGGCCTACAATATCTCCGCTTCCGAAGTGGCTGAAGCATTGGAGGAAACCAACCAGAACGCCACGGCTGGCGTCCTGGTGGAAGGCGGGCAGGAGTTCCTCGTGCAAGGCTTGGGACGCGTGCAACACTTGGAACAGATTGCCGATACCGTGGTCACGGTTCGCAAGGACATGCCGATCCGAGTCGGACAGCTTGGCGTGGTCAAGATCGGAGCCGCCCTGCGGCGGGGCACGGCCTCGGCCATGGGAAAACCGGCCGTGTTGCTGGGAATCACCAAGCAGCCGCAAGTCAACACCCTCGAACTTACTCGGCGGCTCGATCGGTCGCTCGACGAAATCCAGGAGACGCTTCCGCCGGGAATCACCATTCAGCGAAACATCTTCCGCCAGGCCGATTTCATCGAGACGGCCGTGCGCAACGTCGAGGGGGCCTTGCGCGACGGCGGCATCCTCGTGATAATTATCGTCTTCTTGTTTCTTGGAAACATCCGCGCGAGTCTCATCACCCTCTTGGCGATTCCGATGTCGCTCCTGACCACGGTGCTCGTGCTCAAGGCATTCGGGGCTTCGATCAACACCATGACGCTCGGCGGCATGGCCATCGCGATCGGCTCGCTGGTGGACGACGCCATCGTGGACGTGGAAAACGTATTCCGGCGGTTGCGCGAGAACCATCATCTTCCGCCCGAAGCACGCCGAAGTGCCATTTCCGTGGTCTTCCATGCTAGCGTCGAAATCCGCAATTCGATCTTCTTCGCCACCGTCATCGTGATCCTGGTCTTCACGCCGCTATTCTTCCTTTCCGGCGTGGAAGGCCGGTTGCTGATGCCCCTGGCTCTAACCTTCATCGTGGCCTTGCTCGCCTCGCTCGCCGTGGCGGTGACCGTTACTCCGGCGCTATGCTTGATCCTGCTGCCCACGAGCAGGGCCGTGCTACACGAGAAGGAATCGATCGTCATGCGGCTCTCGAAGCGTCTCTACCAGCCGATTCTGAGTCGGACGATCGACCACCCGCACGCGGTCGGCCTCGTTGCCGCCGCCATGTTCGTCATCGCGCTGTGCTTCATACCTTACATGGGCCGCGGATTCCTCCCGGAGTTCAACGAAGGCTCGCTGACGCTGGGAGCCAACACGCTGCCGGGCACGAACCTGATGGAGTCGAACGAGCTTGGCCGGCAAGTGGAAGAGGTCTTGCTGTCGCATCCCGAAGTAGTCGCCGTCGGCCGGCAGACCGGCCGAGCCACGCTCTCCGAACACGCCATTGGCGCGGAGGGAGCGGAAATCGAAGTGTCCATCGACATGAACCGACCGTTGAAAAAGGGCCTTCCCAAGCGGACCAAGGCCGAATTGCTCGCCGCCCTGCGCGACGATTTCGCCAAAATCCCGGGCATGGCCGTGCAGATCGGGCAGCCCATTTCGCACCGCATCGACCACATGCTCTCGGGCACGCGCGCGGCAATTGCCGTCAAACTCTTCGCCCCCGACAACGACCCGGCGGGGTTGGCTCGTCTGCGACAGTTGGCCGGACTCGTCAAACAGGAGATCGAGAGCATTCCGGGTGTCGTCGATCCCACGGTCGACCAGCAGGCCGACGTGCCCATCCTCCAGGTCGTCTACGATCGGCAAGCCATCCAGCGGCACGGGTTGCGGGTGGGGCAAGTCGGGCACGAGATCGAACGCGCCTTCGCCGGCGAAGTCGTTTCCCAGGTTCA
>DOEZ01000530.1:0-856 GCA_003532715.1 Planctomycetaceae bacterium | reverse complement strand
TCGACCGCCAGCGGCGCGAAAGTGCCGCTTGGCGCCCTTGCCGAAATCCGGCGCGAAGGCGGCCCGAACGCCATCAGCCGCGAGAACGTCCAACGCAAGATCGTCGTAAGCTGCAACGTGGCCGACCGCGACGTCGGGTCCGTCGTCGCCGACATTCAAGAGCGAATCGCCGATCGCGTCCCCCTGGGCAAAGGCCCTTACAGCGGATACTACGTCGAGTACGGTGGCCAGTTCGAGAGCGCCCAGTCCGCATCGCGCGTGCTCTTGATTCTGGGCGTGGCCGTCGTCGTCGCGGTCACGCTGCTGTTGCACATGGCCTTCCACTCGGCGGGCGACGCCTTGCTGGTGATGCTCAACCTGCCGCTGGCACTGATCGGCGGCGTCGTGGGCGTGTTTGTTTCGGGCGGCGTCCTGTCGGTTGCCTCGCTCGTGGGCTTCATCACGCTCTTCGGAATCGCCACGCGCAACGGCATCATTTTGGTGTCCCACTTTCGATACTTGCAACGGTACGAGGGAGTCGCGAGTCTGCGCGAGGCAGTCCGCCGGGGCTCCATGGAACGCCTCGCTCCCGTCCTGATGACGGCCCTGACGACCGGCCTTGGGCTGGTGCCGCTGGCCTTGGCGGGAAGTCAGCCGGGCAACGAAATCCAGACGCCGTTGGCCCTCGTGGTGGTCTTTGGGCTGTTCAGTTCGACGCTGTTGAACGTGGTCGTGGTGCCCGCCTTGTTACTGCGGTGGGCCAGTCCGACGCCGCCCGCCGCCAGCCATTCACAGCTTGACATGGTTGTTGCGCCCGCACCGGCGCAAGAACCCGATCCCGGATAATTTGGGTAGCGTGGAGGAGAATTGCCCAGAG
>DOEZ01000095.1 GCA_003532715.1 Planctomycetaceae bacterium | reverse complement strand
CCCGGTGCTCGTCGGCGACCGGATCTACACGCCGGTCTGGAGCGTCGGCGAGAAGCGGCGTTTCGCCCTGGCGGGCATCGTCGATCTCGACGGCGACGGCCGGAGCGACCTGCAACGCATGCACACGCTGATTCGCGCCAACGGCGGCATTGTCGACGCCGAAATGGACGAAACCGGGAAGCGGCAAGGCGAGATAACGATGGATACGCGGTACTTGGTCCTCGGCAATGTGCCGGGAGTCGACACGTCGCTCGAAGTGCGCGAGGACTGGAAGCGAATTCGCGATCAAGCTCGAAACCTCGGCATCGAGACGATCACGCTCGACCGGTTTCTCGAACTGATGGGATGGGTTCGCCAGGTCGAAGTGGCGGACTACGGCGAGGGCAGCGCTAGCCAATTCCCCGTCGACCGCACGAACAAGCCGTCGATTTCGACGGGCGGGATCAGCGAGTTGTTCAAACCGCGCACTCCTCCTCGCGGCGCCGTCGGCACCAAGTACTAGCGCCGCTTTACACTTCCGTTTCGATCGAGCATTCCACGATCGGAAGCGTCACATGGAGGCGAGTGCCCTCGCCCGGGCGACTCTCGATGGTCGTTTGGCCTCCGAGGAGTCGAGCCCGTTCACGAAGGCTTTCGAGTCCGAACCGCTGATCTTGCACTTCGTCGGGGTCGAAGCCGACGCCCCAATCGCGGACGTCGATGTGCAACAGCGAGGCATCCTGACGTAGTTCCAGCAGCACCCGGTCGCTGCGACTGTGACGCCGCGCGTTGGTGAGCGACTCCTGAACGATGCGAAAGACGGCCGTTTGCAGCGAAGGGGCGAGTTGTTCGAGTCGCGTATCGTGGAGGAATTCGATTTCGGGGCCGTCTCGCTCGGTGCTTTCGCAGACCAGGTACTCGATCGCGGCGATGATCCCCAGCTCGTCGAGGATGGGCGGTCTCAGGCCGGTAATGAGTCCGCGAGCTTCCTTGATGCCTTGCCCCAGCAAGGTCATGCCGACGTCGAACGTCTTCCACGCCTCCTCCGGATCCCTTGTCAGGAGTTCCCGAAACGCCTGAAAACGGAAGATCGCGCCGGTCAACTCCTGCGCGAGTCCGTCGTGGATCTCATAAGCCACCAGTTGTCGTTCGCGTTCGTGGAAGTCGAGCAATTGGTGCAGTAGCTGTTGTTCCCGTCGGAGTTTTGCCTCCGCCGTCTTCATGTCGGAGATGTCCCGACTGAAAATCGCCATGCGTACGATGTTTCCGTCGGCGTCGAACACCGGACAGACGTTGTTGTCGGTGTATCGGCCGTTCTTTTCGTCCTGGAAACGGATCGCGCCGCGCGTGCGATACGCCTCCTCGCCGCGGGCGTAACGCGAAGGAACCAGTTCGGGCGGCAGAAGATCGAGACACTTCCGGCCAAGCAGTTCTTCGACCGTTCCTCCGAGACGCTGGGCCGCCGTCTCGTTGAGCAAGACGATCGTGCTGTCGAGTTCGACGAGGATGGCCGACTCGGTCGCCACGTCGAGCAAGGCCCTCGCCGTTTCCTCGCTCTCGCGCAGCGCCGCTTCGACCTGGCGACGTTCGGCGTTTTCCTTCCGAAGCGCGTCGTTCATGGCGGCCAGTTCGGCGGTTCGCTCGACGACCCTTGCTTCCAGTTCTTCGTGCGCCCGACGAAGCTTCTCCTGCGCCAGCTTCCGCTCGTGAATATCGAGAAGCGTGCCGGCCGTTCGCAACGGAGCCCCCGCGTCGTCCCGACGGACGACCTTGCCTCGGCAGAGAAACCACTTCCATCGGCCGTCCTTGGCGCGAAAACGGCATTCGGCTTCCAGATAGGGGAGCTCACCGCGGAAATGGGCTTCGAGAAGTTGCTTTACGCGGGGCCGGTCCTCGTCGTGCATGATCGAGCGCCACGCGGAGGCGAAGTCGTCCACCATCAAGAAGGCCCGCAACTCCTCCACCGTGTAGCCCAACATGGAGGCCCATTGTTCGTTGGGAATCAGATCGCCGGTCGTCATGTCCCAGTCGACCGTGCCGAGTTGAGCGCCTTCGACGGCAAGGTCCAAGTGCTCCCTGACGTCGGCCAAGGACGCCCGAGTGGTCGTTTGGCTTGTTTCCAACTGCTCGCGCGTCGCGCGANNCCGACTCCAACTCGGCCACCTGGGCTCGGAGTCGCTCCAATTCGCCGGACAGTTCTTCGGTGGAAGCAGATTCGTTCATGGCTGGACGGATGACGCGCGAAGTGTGTTCCGGAAGATGCGAAGCGACTCGGCCCCGGCGAAATACCCACCGTATTATAGCCCACGCCCACCCGTGTCACCAGCGGCCGGTGGGGCGCGCGGCCGAAAGATCGGCAATTTCGAAAAAGCCCGAACTTTGACGGGACGGTTCGTCGAAACGGCGTAATCCGCTCGACGACGGCGGCAAGAAGGGGCCGGTTTCGGAAGACGCGAGCCGCCCGCCGTCGTGTGCGTGACTCGGAGGCGCGTTCCCACAGCGTCCCCACGGTTGCCGAGAGCCGGGCTCGACAGGCACACTCGACCGAGGTAGGCTATCCCATGCGGCGGAAGTGTGAACGCCTTCGCCGCGCGCCAATCCGTTCTTGGGAACGTCATGTCATGAATATCCGTCATCCGGCCAATCGATATGCCGGCCACCCGAGCGAATCGTGCGATTCCATGGCGCAGGTTCGCCGCGTGACGTGGTGGGGGCTGGCCATTAACCTTGGGTTGTCCGCCGTGAAGTTTCTGTTCGGCGTGGTCGGGTCGAGCCAGGCGCTGATCGCCGACGCGGTGCATAGCCTGTCTGATTCGGTGACCGACGTGGCCGTGTTGATTGGGGTTTCGTACTGGGCCGCGCCGGCCGACGAGCATCATCCCTACGGCCACGCGCGCATCGAAACGATGGTCACGGCGACGATCGGCATCGTGCTCGGAGCGGTCGGATTGGGCATCGGGTATCGTGCGATCGCGGGAATCAACGAGAAGGACATGACGCAACCCGGCTGGGTTGCATTGGCGGCGGCGTGTGTGTCGATCGTGGTGAAGGAATCGCTCTATCAATGGACCGTTCAGGTTGGACGACGCGTGAAGTCGTCGGCCCTTTTGGCCAACGCCTGGCACCATCGGTCCGACGCCTTGAGTTCGGTCCCCGTGGCGCTGGCCGTGCTGGCGACGCGAATATGGCCCTCGTGGGGTTTCCTCGATCACGTGGCGGCGGTCATTGTTTGCGTATTGATCGTGTACGCCGCGTGGCAAATCGCCTGGCCCGCGTTGCGGCAACTCAGCGACATCGGCGCCGCGACCGAACACCGCCAGGCGATTCTAGACCTGGCTCGCCGGACCGAGGGCGTGGGCGCCGTGCATGCGTTGCGCACGCGCTACCTTGGGCCGGGCCTGCAAGTCGATCTTCACGTGCAAGTGGATCCCAACCTGACGGTCCGCGACGGCCACGACATCGCCGGCGCGGTGAAGCGGCGTCTGCTTGACGACGGACCCGAGGTGGTCGACGTGCTGGTGCATCTCGAACCGTTGCCGGACGAATCGGACTGACGCGGATTGTTCACGAGCCTCGGATTTCGCTGCGGCGTGCAGAGTGTCAGCCGACGTCGCAGTTGACGATAACTCGTGACACGCCTCTCGCTTGCGCTTCGGGTTAGTGTGCGTATCGTCGATAATTCGGGCTAGGCGCGTCGCCGTCGCGGCTAATCGTTCGACTCGTCGCGGGCGGCGGGCAGGGTGACCGAGACGGTGGTCCCCCGCCCGGGCTTGCTGTCGACGTCGATCGTGCCGTCGTGCTGCCGGATGATGCCGTAGGCGATGCTCAACCCGAGGCCCGTTCCGCCCTGTTCGCCCTTGGTCGTGTAGAAGGGGTCGAAGATGTGATCGATTTCGTCGGCGGGAATGCCTTGTCCGCGGTCGACCACGTCCATCCGCACGGCCCCGCTGGTCGCGCGAAGGCGAAGGATCACCTCGCTGTCGGGTGGGGAAGCGTCGATCGCGTTGAACAGTAGATTGACGCAAACCTGGGTCATTTCCGTGGCGTTCATCCGGATGGGAGGGAGATTTTCATCGAGGTCGAGTTCGAGTCGGATTTCGCGGCGGCGAGCGAACGAATGGGCCATGTCGCGGGCGCGGCGCGCCACTTCGGCCAGATCGCCGTTTGCCTTCCGCGTCGCCTCGTGGCGAGCGAATTGGACCATGCTCTTGACAATGCGTCCGCATCGCAGCGCGCTGGCCCGAATGTTGTTCATGGCCAACGCGATGATCTCCTCGCGGTTCTCCTGGTCCGCCGAGAGGCTCACCGCGTCGACGCTGAGCGTGATGGCGCCGAGCGGATTATTGATTTCGTGGGCGATGCCGGCGGCCAGGGTGCCGATCGAGGCGAGCCGCTCGGTCCGACGGAGCGCCTCCTCGGTGTGTTTTCGATCGGTGATGTCTTCGACCATGGCCAGGACGCACATGACGCCGCCTTCCTCGTCGCGCAGGGGCGTCATGGTGGTTCTGCCCCAACCGAGCCGTCCGTCCTTCTGGAGATAGCGGTTCTCGATGCAGGGACGCGACGGATAGCCGGCGACCACGTGGCGAAAGACGGCCATGCACGAGAGGACGTCCTCGCCGGCGACGATGGTTTCGAGGCGTTGACCGGCCAGTTCTCGGGGAGTGCGGCCGAGGAACAGGGCCATCGCGTGGTTGACTTGCAGCAGCGTTCCCGCGAGGTTGAAAACGCCCATGCCCAAGGGTCCCTCCTCGAAGGCAAGTCGAAATCGCTCCTCGCTCTCGCGCAGCGCCTGCTCGGCCTGCTTGCGGTCGGTGATATCCTGCGCCGTGCCGTAGAACCGCACCGTCCCCTTTTCGTGGCGGTCGTGAACCGGGCGGCCGTAGTCGCGCAGCCAGCGGGTGGTTCCCGATTTAGTGACAATGCGGAACTCGCAGACGTGCGAATGTCCGGCGAGCAAACGTTCGGTCCGTTTGACGGCGATCGGGCGATCAGCCGGATGGACCAGGGTGAGCGGGCCGCCAAGCGTCTTGATTTCGTCCAACGTGTACTCGGTGATTTGGACGAAATCGCCGGTGACCCACTCGAGGACTAGGGAGCCGCCGGCCTCGAGCCGAGTCGAATAGGCGTAGGTGCGAGTCAGTTCGGAGATGGCCCGATAGCGGGCTTCCGACCGGCGCAAGGCTTCCTCGGCGCGGCGCTGAGCCGTCAAGTCTTGCGCGAATCCGAGACAGCCGTCGATCTCGCCAAGTTCGTCGCGCCGCGGCGCGACGTGAATTCGATAGAGACGCTCCGCATGAGAAGCATCGAACGTACGAGTTTCGCCCGCCAGTGCCGCGTCGTGAGCCGCCGAGATTCCCTTGGCCAAGTCGTCGGATGGAAAGATATCCTCGATCAAACTGTCGCAAGCGTCTTTCGGAACGGTGAATGGAAACTGGCCGACCGACGAGAAGGCCCGCACTCGCTTCCGAGTATCCGTCGTCCAAGCCATGCACGCCGGACCGGCGGTCCCAGAGACGGGCGGCTGCTCGGAATCGACGGCGAGCGAATGGGAGGCGGTTCTCATCGAGGACTCTTCGGCGACCGACATCTACCGAGAAAAGACATTGTTACACACTCTACGAAGAAGGCTCGCTTCTGACAAGGTGTCGCCGAAAGGGTCCCCTCCGGGGCCAATCGCCGAGCGCTCGGGGCTATCCGGCTCATCGGTTGGGCTGCACGGCGGACGCGGCCGATACGTCCACGACGGCGGTTCGCATGGTGACTCGGATCATACTCATAGGGGGGGTGTATTTTGGCCGTGTTTTCTGTTCGAGTGAATATGACTTAATTACTGTGCGATATGCCTACTGCGCGGGGGTACAAATGGCTTCGATATGGTGAAAAACACGCACAAGAAGGTTCCTAACCAGCATTAAACTGGACAGGACTGTCCGAGTCTGGGACAATCGGCGTGGTTCGACTCGTCGAAAAAGGGCCCGAAGGCCGAGCGACGAATTGCGAGCCATCACGCGCCTCTTCGCAACTCATCAGAACAGTATCGGAAAGAGGGAAGGGCCGATTCGGTGATTAATCAAACCACTGTCCCGACGGTTTATGTGGTCGACGACGATCCGCAAGTCCGCGAGTCGTTGAAGTTGTTGATGCGCGGCGTGGGGCTTCGCACCGAGGTGTTCGGTTCGGCCGAGGACTTCCTCGAAGCCTACGAAGACGGCTTGGGGCCGCCGCGTTGCCTCGTGCTCGACGTTCGCATGCCGGGGATGAGCGGTCTGGGGTTGCAGGAGAAGCTGGTCGCCGGCGGCATTCGCATTCCCATCATTCTTATCACCGGGTACGGCGACGTTTCGATGGCGGTGAAGGCCATGGCGGCCGGCGCCGTCGATTTCATCGAGAAACCCTTCAGCCGCCAGGCACTCTTGACGCGGGTTCAGGAGGCGATCGACCGCGACGCGGAACGGCGTCATCGCGAAAGTCAGCTTGCCGACATGGCCCACCGGCTCGGCGCGCTCTCGCAGCGCGAGCGCGAGGTCATGGACTTGCTCATTGCCGGCAACCACTCGAAACAAATCGCCGCCCGATTGTGCATCGGCGAGAAGACGGTCGCCAAACATCGTGCCCGCGTTTTTGAAAAGATGCGAGTCGACAGCGTCGCCGCGTTGGTCCATCTGGCGTATAACTGCGATCTGATCTCGACCTTCGCGGGACAAACGGCGTCGTAACGGCGATCGAAGAACGACCTTTTCAGCGGCAAGCAGTGGCACACCAGATTCAAGGTCATTGCCTCGTGAATCCTCTCGGGCTAGATCAATCCATGCAGGGGGCCGCCGCTCGCGGCCAGGCGGTCGACCCGGCGAGTGATTTCGGGGTCTTCGACCAGCGGCGGGGCGTGGTGCGGCTTGATCCGCGCGTCGATCACGAGCGAACCCCGGCAACCCCAGTGCTTCTGTTCCACGCACGACTCGACTCCGTGGATGTCGGCCGCCGGATTGCTCCGCGTGAACGTTACCCAAAGCAGATTCTCGAGCGAGCGGGCCGCGAACCGCGCGTCGTCGACCACCACGACCAGCGGAAAACGGTTGATCGGATCGCGCGCGTCGAGCGACGCGGTCCAGCGGGCGACCGCCTCGGGTTGCAACGCATAATTGGGGCCCGCGACGACCAAAACGCCCGGCGGCGCGACGTGCGGATCGGCGATGCCATGTTCCTTCGAGAGCGATAGATTCGAGGGAAGCTCCGAGGGCAATTCGCGAATCGCCGGACCGGCGGCGGCGATGATTGCTTTCGAGCCCGCGTTCAGGCCCGAGCCGGTGTAGTCGAGTGTGTCGATGGTGGTTTGCGTCTGGAAATGCACGTCGCGGCGCCAATCGACGCGCCGCAGGACGTGGGCGAGAAACGCCTCGATGCAGCGAACGTCGATCGCGGCGTCGTCGTCGGCCGCGGCGATCCAAAGATACTTGGCCAGCGAAAGTTGCCCCTGGCCGAGAATCGCGTTGGCCTGGGTGAGCAACTCGCGGGGGCGGCGCGGTTCGTAGGGCACGTAACGCTCGCTCCCCAGCGCCAACAACAGCGGATGCACCCCGGCCGCGTCAACCGCATGAACCGCGTGAACGCCCGGAATCGTCTTGGCGATGACCGGACCGGTCAGTTCGTGGATCAGCTCGGCGAATTGGGTGTCTTCCTGCGGCGGACGACCGACCACGGTGAAGGGCCAGATCGCGCCGTCGCGATGATAAACCCGCTCGACCCGCAGCACGGGGAAGTCGTGAGCCAGACTGTAGTAGCCCAGATGATCGCCGAAGGGGCCCTCGGGCAATTGATGCGACGGGTCGAGATAGCCGCAAATGCAGAAGTCGGCCTCGGCCGCGATCGGCAGTTCGCCGTCTCGACAGATCATCGGCACGCGGCGACGGCCCAGCACCCCGGCGAAAGCCAGCTCGCTCATTCCCTCGGGCAGGGGCATCACCGCCGCGATGGTCATGGCTGGCGGGCCGCCGACGAAGACGTTCACCCGCAGCCGCTCGCCGCGCCGAATGGCCGCTGCGTGGTGCGATTCGATACCGCGATGGATTTGGTAGTGTAGACCGACCTCTTCGTTCGGACGATATTGGCCGCCCGAAAGCTGCACGCGATACATGCCGAGGTTCGAATGGTTCAGCCCGGGCCGGTCGGGGTCCTCGGTGAAAACCTGTGGGAGCGTGATGTACGCGCCGCCGTCGTCGGGCCAACTGACCAACTGGGGCAACTGGTCGATCGTCGTCCGGTTGGCCAGCACGGGGCCGCCGCGCACCTTGCGCGGACGGCTATGCCAGGCGCGCCGCGGAGCGTCGAGATAAAGTCGGGGACGGCGGAGCAAGTCGGTCGGATCGACCTGAAGCCGGACCAGCCGGGCCAGCCCCTCGAGCGCGTCGCGAAACAGCCAGCGCACGCGATCCTTCGTGCCGAACAGATTGCCGACCATCGGAAAGCGGCAGCCGCGGACGTTAGCGAAGTAGACCGCCGGTCCGCCGGCCCGCTGGACCCGGCGCTGAATCTCGGCCATCTCCAACCGAGGATCGATCGGCTCGTCGATGCGGACGAGTTGGCCCGAGGCCGCCAGGTCGTCGATGCATTGTCGGAGGTTGCGATAGCCCATCGCGCGGCCTTGGTTATCTCGGAAACGTCAATGCTTCTTGCCGGCGGTTCGTTTGGCGGGGGCGATCACGCGGGCCTTCTTCTGTATGTGGCCGAACTTGGTCGCCGGAGTGCGGACGATCCGCTGCGTCTTTCGTGCCGAGCCATTACCCTTGGTCATGATGTTTCACCGAGAATGGAGACAGAGGTATTCATCAATCCCTATCTCTTAGGGTAGCGGGTCGAGGCGATTTGTCAATCGGTGCAAAGAGCGTCCCACCGGCAAAAAGGCTTGTTTCAAAGAAAAGCCGACCCCCGCATCGGTCGAATGGTCGGTGGTGGCCGGCCTTCGACGATGCAGGGGTCGCTTGCATGGCCGCTCCCTTACGGTCGCGGTTCGGTTTCGAGAAATGATGAGGTTTCTCGTTCGGCTACTTATGCCACTTGCCCGGCTTCATCTCGCCCATCAGGCGAAGCGCGCCTTCGTCGAGTTCCATGCGGAACACGACGCCGCGATCGATCGGCAGGACCGTCATGCGGACCTTGTCGCGACCGTAAGCCCGCTCAAGAATATCGTCGGCTTTGTCCGCCTTGGCTTGGCACTTGGGCGGTCCGAAGTCCTCGACATACTCAGCCACGTCGCCCAAATCGACGGTCACCTCCATCGGCGGAACCGTGTATCGCTGGTTCATCCACGAGCGGGCGATGGCCTGCTTGAGCGACACCATCGCGTCGCGTCCGGCGGCCAGATAGACCGCGTTGCGGCCGAACCCGACGACGATTTGCAGATCCTCGCCCACCGCCGCGACGGCCTGCTTCTGTTTGGGGCACTTCTCGGTGACCGGCAGCGTCGCGACATGAAGGTTCACGCGATGATACTGATCGGCGTCGAGCGTGACGATTTTGTCGACGCGATCCGGACACTTCTTGCGAAGCTCGCCGACGGCCAGTTTGACCGCCTTTTCGAGCTTCGGCCCGTCGGAGACGTATCGGCCGGCGATCAGCGTCACCGCGTCCTCGTCGAGCGACAAGGCCATCGCGCCGTCGTTCCGGCCGGAAGCCGCCGTGTTCTTCATTACGTCGAGCAACAGATCGACGATCTCGCGGGCGACCTTCTTCTGCTGGTCGTCCTTGCACTTCTTCTCGATCTTCTCATTCGCCCGGGCTCGCATCTTCTCGACCATGGCATCGAGATGCTTGGCCGGCGGACCTTGGCACTGACCGGTGCCCCGAGCCGTGACGGCCTGCTCGGGCAGCTCGAATCCACCGAAGCGGGTTCGCGTCTGGCCGAGTTTCGCCAGTTCGGCGGCCGTCTTCGTGCCTTCCTTCGCCACCATGCTGATTTCGACGACTCCCTGGTGCAGATCGTTGTCGAGTTTCATTCCAAGCGTGACCTGGTCAAGGTCGGCGCCCGCCTTGCGCAGCTCATTGCGCACGTGTTCGGCCATCTCCTTGTCCATCGGGCGACAGCCCTTGTGCCGCTTCTGGTGCCGCTCGGCCATCTTCGCGAGCTTCTTTTCCATCTCGGCGCACATCGTCTTGCGGATTTCCTCGGGCACGTTGCCCGCGTGGAAACGCACGGCCATGTCGTATCGGTGGTTCAGGCCCTGGAGCATTTTGACGGGGTTTTCGGGCATGTAGCGAAACAGGTCCTTGTTGTCGACCACGAACGCCCAGCCCTTATGCGTCTCTTGCACGTAGAGCGTCTTGTCGGGCGTTTCGAGCGACCAGATTCCGTTGTCGCCCTTGGCGAGTTTGTCCTTGGCGGCCAGTTTGGCGATGCCCATCAGCTTGTCGAGATCGGTGACGGGCATGAACATGCATCCGCCGATGGCATGGCCGTCGGTGGCGACCAGCACGCCCCACGGCCGGCTCTTGTCGAGCCCGGCCAGCCCTCGACCATGCGTCGCCAGGGCCATGATGCCTTCGACTCCGGCGGCCAGATAGGGCCGATCGGTTAGCTCGCCCATCGTCTGGAAGTCCTCGATCATCCGGTCATAGCCGGCCAGCGAGACGACGAGCACGGGTTTGATGGCCGGGGCGTCGTCGGCCCGCGCCACCGCCGGCGCCAGGGCGGCCGCCAGCAGGGCCGCACAAGCCGCGAAACACAATAGCTTTCTCACGAGTCACGCTCCTTTCAGGAAGGGTCGAAAAACCGTAATACGTTGGTTGGATAGACTTTTTGGTTCGGACGGTTCGGAAAAAGGGGAAAGGGAAAAACGAACTTATGAATAACTCCGTGACGCACCCAAGTTACAAAGGGCACTCTTTCTTGAACCACGAATGAAAACAGAAACAAATCTGCGTGCATCCGCGTTCATCCGCGGTTCCCTTCCGGGCAGCGGATTACGCTCATGCGGTTCATCGCGAAGTCTTCGGCGCGATGCCTACTTAGTCGCGGCGGCGTAGCATTTCGCGGCGAAGTCCCAGTTGACGACGTCCCAGAAACCTTCAACGTATTTCGCCCGGTCGTTGCGGTAGTCGACGTAGTAGGCGTGTTCCCAGACGTCGATGGTGAGCACGGGCTCCTTGCCGTGTTTCAGCGGGGTGTCGGCGTTGCCCAGCGACATGATTTCGAGCTTGCCCTGTTTGTCGGCCGCCAGCCAGGCCCAGCCGGAGCCGAACAGCTTGACGGCCGCGTCGGACATTTCCTTTCGCATGGCGGCGAGGCTGCCGAAGTCGCGATCGATCGCCGCGGCCAATTCGCCCTTTGGCTCTCCGCCGCCGTCGGGCGAAATGCAATCCCAGTAGAAGCTGTGGTTCCACGCCTGCGCGGCGTTGTTGAAGATCGGGCCGGGAGCCGCGCCGACGACCACCTCGCGGAGCGAAAGCGACGCTTCCGGCTTCCCCTCGACCAGACCGTTGAGGTTCTTGAAATAGGCCGCGTGATGCTTGCCGTAGTGAAACGTGAGTTGCTCCTCGGAAAGGAACGGCTTCATGGCGTCCATCGCGAAGGGCAGCGGCGGTTGGGAAAATGACATCTTGGCATCTCCTTGTGTTTGAACGGCTGGAATGGTTTGAACGGTTTGAAGGTTTGCGGCCAGGAGGTCACGACCAACGAGCACTCCGGCCCCAACGGACAACGACCGCGCGAGAAACTGACGTCGTTTCATGGAAGTTCCTCCGATGGAAAGTGGACAAAGCCGACTATTGCTTCTCCGCCCCCCCCTTGAGATGGTTGCGAAGCAGCGGAATCGCCTCCAGGGCGTTTTCACGCAAAATCTGCCGCCCGATTCGCAAGGCGTCCTCCTCGCGAAGCTCCTTGTCGAGGACTTTTTCGGCCAACGCCTCGGTGATGCACTGCCGGGCGTACATGGTCGTGCCATAGCTCCCCTCGAGCGTGAACAAATCGCTTCCCCACATAATACGGTTTGAGGAGAACATGTCGAGCCATTCTTTGAACGCCCGCTTCCCCATAGTATAGCTCAGCGTGGGCATCCAGACCGAATCGAGGTAGACATTTGGGTATTTCAGGGCGATCATGCCCGATTCGCCCACCCACGGAAACCCACCGTGAAATAGGATAAACCGGGTACGCGGGTTGCCGTGGATGAGGTTGACCAGATTCATCGGGTTCGAGCCGGGGATGCGCGCGTGGCCCGTGTGAATCTGGAACGGCAATTCGTGCTTGGCCGACAGCTCGGCAAGCCGCCAGAAGATATAGTCCTGGAACTCCTTGATTTGGCCCGGGTTGAGTTCGGCGCGCGGTTTGCCGAAGACCTGTTCGGCGCGCTCCTTGGGCACCCATGCGACGTCCAAGGTCCGGTCGTAGGCGATTTGGCTCTTGAGGCAGACGGCCCCGGTGGCCTTCGCCTCGGCCATGATCCGATCGAGCACGGCCACGTAGTCGTCGAGCGTATTGACCGGCAGGTCGTGGTGTTTGGCGAACGCATACGGATCGGCGTTGGCTCGATTGGCGAACTCCGACGGATGAAAGCCGTTGATGTACCATCGCACGTTGCACACGGAGGCCATGAACGGGAAATGATCGCCGACGTGCAACGGCATGACGAACGAGTCGATCAGCATGAGTTCGGTGTTCGCGCGCTTGACGAGCACCTCTTCGGCCAATTCGGGGTTTTCGTAGTTCTTCTCCATCCGCGCGTTGAGTTCCTTTGCCTGATCGACGGTGAGCGTCTCGAAATCGACGCCGTAGAGGTCCTCGAAGATCGGCAGCATGGCGCGATAGGCCGATCGGGCCCGCGAGTTGTCGAAATCCCTTTGCGCGGCGTTCCACCACGTCTCGAAACGATCGTCGGCGGGCCAGGGGGCCAGCCCGTGGCCCCAGGTGAAGTAGCTGCGCATCCACAGACGGCTCAGGGCGCAGTCCTTCGGATCCTCGCCGCGGAAGTCTCGCTCCAAGGCGAGCTTGATGTGCCCCGGGCCGCCGAGATGGCTGTGAGTATCGATGGCCGGCACCGCGTCGAGGCTCGCCTTGAGACGGGCGTAGACGTCGGTGTCCTTGACGTCGCCGGCGCGGGCCGACACGGCGGACGTCAACAGCAGAGCAAGAATCAACAGAGGCCATCGGGCAGAAATTCGCATTTTTTCACTCCTGGGGAAAAACGTCTTACTATTGAGTTCTTGTTGCGGAAGGCGGTGTCACAGGTCAGGTGGGGCGATTGCAGCGAGTTTTTTCATGAGATTCATGTTTTTTTGGCAAGGCTCGCTGAGTTCTTGTTATGGAAGGCGGCGTAACGGGTAAGGTGGGGCGATTGCAGCGAGTCTTTTCGTTGGGTTCATGCTTTTCTGGCAAGGCTCGCTGCAATCGCCCCACCCTACAGAATCGCCCCACCCTACAGGAATATTCATTGGTCGGTTGACTTTTTGACTCGGTCGCGGAGCGCCGGGTATACCTCCAAGGCGTTTTCTCGAAGTATCTGCCGGCCGATCCGCAGGGCGTCCTCCTCGCGCAGTTCCTTGGCGACGACCTTTTCGGCCAATGCCTCGGTGATGCACTGTCGGGCGTAGACCGTCGCGCCGTACGTGCCCTCGACGGTCGCCATGTCGCTCCCCCACATGATGCGGTTCGACGAGAACATGTCGAGCCATTCCTTGAACGCCCGCTTGCCCATCGTGTAGCTGAGCGTAGGCATCCAGACGGAATCGAGATAGACGTTTGGGTACTTCAGGGCGATCATGCCCGACTCGCCCACCCAGGGGAAACCGCCGTGGAAGAGGACGAACTTGGTTCGGGGGTTGCCTTGAATCACGTTCACCAGGTTCATGGGGTTCGAGCCCGGGATGAGGGCGTGACCCGTGTGAATCTGGAACGGCAAATCGTGCTTGGCGGCCAAGACGGCCGTTTGCCAGAAAATGTAGTCCTGAAAATCCTTGATTTGGGCCGGCGTGAGCTGGCTGCTCGGCTTGCCGAACGCTTGTTCGGCTCGCTCCTTCGGAACCCAATCGAATTGCAGTGTGCGGTCGTAGGCGATCGGCGATTTTAGGCCGACGGCTCCCGCCTTCTTCGCCTCGGCAATGATCCGATCGAGCACGGCCACATAGTCGTCGAGCGATTCAACGGGCAGGTTATGATGCTTGGCGAATTCATAGGGATCCGGTCCCTTTCCCGATTTGAACTCCGACGGATGAAAGCCGTTGATGTACCACTTGACGTTACACACCGAAACGGTGAACGGGAAATGGTCGCGGACCTGCATGGGTCTGATGAACGAATCGATCACCATGAGCTCGACGTTTGCCCGCTTGACGATTACCTCCTCGGGCCAGTCGGGATCGACGTAGTTTTTCTCCATTCTCGCATTGAGTTCTTTCGCCTGCTCGACCGTAAGGGTCTCGAAATCAACGCCGTAGAGATCGCTGAAGATGGGCAGAAGCGATCGATAGGCCGATCGGGCTCGCGAGTTGTCGAAGTCCTTTTGCGCGGCCGTCCACCACGTCTCGAAGTAGTCGTCCTTGGGCCATGGCGGCAACGGATGCGCCCACGTGTAGTAGCTGCGCGTCCACACCCAACTCAAAACGGAGTGAAGGGGCCTTTGGCTGTTCGGGTCGCGCGGGATGGCGCGCTGAATGTCACTCGGACCGCGCAGATGGCTGTGCGTGTCGATGGCCGGAACGGCGTCGAGGCTTGCCTTGAGGCGGGCGTAGACCTCCGTGTCTTTCACGTCGCCGGCATTTGCCGACAAAGCGGGAAGAAAAAACAGGATTGCGAGAGACAATCTGAGAGAATGGTGCATTATAACGGCTCCCAGGGAAGGAAGAACGACTTCATCGAAGTGCCCGAACCACCGAAATCGTCAGGATGCTCAGTCGGCGAATCCGCGGGTCGTCGACGACTGGGCGGGGAACGACTTACCCAATATCTTATCATCGCGCCACGGAGACGACAATCGTTGGCGAGGTAACCCCCCGCAGTCGGGTTTGGTTGGGGGCCGGATTATTCACGTAGGGTGGGTCGAGGTCGCGACAGTCCCACATGCTTGAAGCGAAGAGGAATTTAGGAACACTGATCTTCGCTAATCGTCGCTAATTATCAAGATTAGTGTCTATTACAGTAGTTTGAAGTTTGTTTTACG
>DOEZ01000750.1:6961-9824 GCA_003532715.1 Planctomycetaceae bacterium | reverse complement strand
AGACGCCCTTCATCAAGCGTTTCGTCGAGGAACGCGAGTTGACGGTCGTCGTCCTGGTCGACGTGTCGGCCTCGGGCGCCTTCGGTTCAGTCGAACGCTCGAAGCTCGACACGGTTGTCGAGATCGCGGCGAGCCTGATGTTCTCGGCGCTCAAGAACAACGACAAAGTGGGACTGATTACGTTTTGCGACGACGTGATCGACTACCTGCCGCCGCGCAAGGGGAAGGCGAACGTGCTGCACCTGATTCGCGAGTTGGTGGCCGTCGAACCGGTCGCCCGGCCGACGAACCTTGAGGCGGCGTTGGACTACCTGAACCGCGTGCAAAAGCGGCGCGCCGTCGTCTTCATGCTGAGCGATTTTCTGGTCCCCGAGGCGCGAAAGGCTCTGGCCGTGTCGAATCGCCGCCACGATTTGGTCGCGGTCACGATTTCCGATCCTCGCGAGCAAGTTTTGCCCGACGTCGGCTTCATCACTCTGGCCGATCCCGAGACGGGTGAGCGAATCGAGGTCGATACACGTCATCCCGAGGTGCGGCGGCTGTTCGCCGAGCGCAATGCCGACCGGCGTTCGGCGACGAGCAAGGTGCTCAAGCGGTCGGGCGTGGACGAGTTGGCGATTCGAACCGACGAGCAATACGCCGGCGCGCTGCGACGGTTCTTTCACATGCGACAGAAGCGTTTTCGTTGAGGTGTCACGAGTCGCCTCTTGCTTCGCGAAGGAAGCGGGCGACGAAACCGGACCCGGTAACAGCCGGGCCCTCCGGCAATCGAGTTATCGAAAAGAACGAGGAAAACCGGATGTTTGCGAAACAACTTTCGATAGGGCTGATGTTGGCGTTGCCGCTGGCCGCGATCGGCTGCGGCCGCGACGACGGACCGCCGGCGCCCACGCCACCGCGAAGCGAGGTGTCGATCGGTCCGGTCGAATTGACCGTGCAATTCGATCCGGCCGCGCCAAGTCTGGCCNNGACCCGAGTTCGGCCCGCGATTCGGCGACTTCCGCCTGATCGACGAGCGCGAGGAAATCCCGGCGGTCGAGAAGGACCGCGAGATCACGCGATATGTCTACACGCTCGAGCCGATCAGGCCGGGGCGCGCCGCGTTGTGGCCCGTGGACGTCGCCTTTACGGATGCACGGCCCGGCGGCGACGGAAAGCGGCAAATCCTATCGAGCGAGCCGCTNNCGAGGTGACGACGGAGGTCGCTGCCGAATCGCCGACCCTGGCCGAGCTTCGACCCGAATCGGGTCCGATCGCGGTTCCGTTCTCGCGACTGCCCTTGGTGTTGTGGTCGCTAGTCGCCGTCGTGGCGGTTGCCGCGTGTTGGTGGGTCGTCCGTCGACGCCGCCTCGCGAAACGAGCGATCACCGCCCGGCTGTTGACCCCCGCGGAGATTGCCTATCGGGATTTGCGGAAAATCGTCGACGATGCGTTGGCCCAGCGCGACGTGAAGCTGTTTTATATCGCGGTGACCGGCGTGGTGCGCCGGTTCATCGAACAGACGACTTCGATCCGCGCCCCCGAACGGACCACCGAGGAGTTCTTGCGTGAGATCAGTGCCCGGCGCACGTTCCCCGCCGAGGAGAACCGCCGGCTGAGGGACTTCCTCGAGGCGGCCGACCTGGTGAAATTCGCGGCCCATCGGCCGCGTTCCGAGGACATCGACGCGAGCCTCGATCGCGCGAGGGAATTCATCGACGCGCGCCGCGACGCGATGGCGGCGGCCGAGGCCGCTCGCCATGAATCGCAACCGACCGACACCCGGACCAAGGAGGCCGCATCATGCTAGGTTTTCGTTTTCACGATCCATGGTGGCTTCTGCTGCTGATTCCGCTGGCCGTCGCGGCATACGTGTCGTTTCGGCGGAAGGCCCGCGCGGCGGTTCTGTTTTCCGACGTCGGCGTGCTCAAGACGCTTCCACGGACGGCGGCGCAACGGATCAAGCCACTGTTGCCGTGGCTCTTCTACTGCGGCGCGGTCCTGTTGGTTGTCGCCCTGGCGCGCCCGCAGCAGGGACGCGACGACTTCCGCGTAAAGACCGAGGGAATCGCCATCCAGATGTGCCTCGACCGATCGGGCTCGATGCGGGCGATGGATTTTGTCGTGGACGGCGAGCGAGTCAACCGTCTCGACGTGGTCAAACGGGTGTTCGAGGATTTCGTCGCGGGCACCGGCGATTTGCCGGGTCGGCCCGACGATCTGATCGGCCTGATCGCGTTCGGCGGCTATGCCGATGCAAAATGCCCGCTGACGCTCGACCACGACGCGCTTGTCGAGGTGACTCGATCCATCACGATACCCGAGCCGGTGTTCGACGGTCGGGGACACATCGTGAACGAACGTCTGCTCCAGGAAGAGCTTTCGACGGCCATCGGCGACGCGGTCGTGATGGGCGTCGACCGGCTCAAGGACGTGGACGCGAAGAGCAAGGTGATTATCCTGCTTTCCGACGGCGAGAACAACGCCGGCGTGGCCGATCCCACGGCGGCCGTCGAGGCGGCCAAGGCGTTCGGCGTCAAGATCTACACGATCGGCGTCGGAAGCAGCGGCGTCGCGCCGTTTCCGATGATCGATCCGCGCACCAATCGCGAGGTGTTGGTCGAACAACCCGTCGAGTTCGACGAGAAGACGCTACGCTGGATGGCCGACGAGACGGGCGGCAAGTACTTCGGCGCCGACGACACGGCCGCGCTCGAGGATGTATACGCCGAGATCGACCGACTGGAGAAGACCGTGTCGGAGGGCCGTCTCTATACCGAATACCGCGACTTGTTCCGCTGGTTCGCGCTGCCGGGCTTGTGCCTGGTCGCGGCGCAAGTCGTGTTGGTTTCCACCCGATTCCGATCATTGCCGTGAGGCGAGG
>DOEZ01000750.1:0-6941 GCA_003532715.1 Planctomycetaceae bacterium | reverse complement strand
TCGTCGCCGGCCTGTTGATCTGGTCGCATCGGCGTCGCCGCGCGGCGGCCGAACGATTCGCCGAACCGGCCATGCGCTCCCGGCTCATGCCGGCGATGGGCGGCGCGCGGCCCTGGATCAAGGGGGGCGCCATCGTCGTCGCCCTCGGACTCTTTCTCGTGGCCGCGGCCGGACCGCGATTCGGAAGCTACTACCGCGAAGTCGTGCAGCGCGGGGCCGACGTGTTTGTCGTGCTCGACGTCTCGCGAAGCATGACCGCCGAGGACGTCGCCCCCAGCCGGCTGGAACGGGCCAAGTCGGATATCCGCGACCTGTTGGATCGACTCGTCGGCGACCGGGTTGGGTTGATCGTGTTCGCGGGCAAACCGGTGGTGAAAGTTCCCCTGACGACCGACCAGGGCTTCTTCGAGATGATGCTCGATTCGATCGACACCGACAGCGCGCCGCGCGGCGGCACCGCCATCGGCGATGCCATTCGCAAGGCCGTCGCCGCCATGCCGAAACAGCCAGATCGCGACCGAGCGATCGTCCTGATCTCCGACGGCGAGGACCATGAGTCGATGCCGCTCGAGGCGGCGCGGCACGCGGCCGAGTTCGGAATCAAGATATTCACCGTCGCGCTGGGCGATTCGACCGAAGGCGCGCGGATTCCGACTCGTGCCGACGGCGGGGAGCTCGGCTATATGAAGTACGCCGGCAAGGAACATTGGTCGAAGGTCGATGAGAAACTGCTCGCGGACATCGCCCTCGAGACGGGCGGCGCGTACATTCCGGCCGGCACGACGGCGTACGACCTCGGCAGGATCTATGAGGATCACCTCGCCTCCCTGACTCGCGGCGAGTTCCGCGCCGAACAACGACGGCGCTACCACGAACGATTCCAATGGTTCCTCGCGTTCGGCCTGCTTGTGTTGTTTGCCGGGGCGGCCCTGCCCGAATACCCAAAAAGCGAATCTCGCGTCGCCTTCCGGCTTCCAAGAAAGCGGGTCGCGGCGGCCGTCGTCTTCGGCTTGATGGCTTGGCCCGGCACGGTTCATGCCGGCGTCAACGACGTCCCCCGCGCGGTGCGAGAGGGAATCGAGTTCTACGACGCCGGAGAATTCGACCGCGCCGCCGAAATGTTCTCGGCGGCCAGGGAAAAGCGGGCCGACGATGCCCGACTTGCGTTCAACACGGCGTGCGCGAAGGCGGCGGCGGGCAACGCGGAAGAGGCGATCCCGCTGTTCCAGCAGGCGGCCGTCACCCCCGACGCCGAATTGGCCGCTCGTTGCCACTACAATCTGGGCCGGTTGGCCGCCGATCGCGCCAAGGCCGCCTTGGGAGACAAACCCGAGTCGGCCGAGAACGACGCCCGGCAACAGACGCGCGAACTCGTGGCGGCGGCCCTTGGCCATTGGCGCGACTGCCTGGCGATGAAGCCGACCGATTCCACGCGAGCGGCCGAGGAAACGATCTCCCCCCGCGACAAGTCGAGACCGGGCGAAGACACGACCCTTGACGATGCAAGATACAATATCGAGTTGACTCGGTTGTGGCTCGGACGGATGGAAGAAACGTGGAAGGAGTCGGACCGGCGGGCTCGCATCGACAAGATGAACCTCGGCGAGATGCTCCAGTGGATGGAAGGAGAACAAGATCGGTTGCGAACCAAGGCGCGCGCCTTCGAGGATCGCGAGCCGAGCCCCTTGCACCGCCTGGCCGTCCACGAAACGGCCGACAGCCAGCGCGATCTGGCCGGCGACATAGACCCCCTGAAGCAGAAGCTGGTACAAGAGATCAATCAGCCCGAGACGGCCGCATTGCCCGGAAGCCCCGGAGTCGCGACGACGCCGGGCGGCTGCAACACGCCGGGCGGCGGGTGTGGAAGTCCTGGAGTCGCCGCGTTGGGCGAGATGGATCCCGAGCAGCGTCAACATGCCGTCGAACTGCTTTCGAGCATGGCCGATCGGGCGGGTGATTCGATGAAGACGGCCTCGGAGTACTTGGCCGAGCACGAACCGGCCGAGGCGGTCGGCTCGCAGGCCCAGGCGATCGAGGGCCTGGATCAGATGACAACGGTCTTGACGCCGTACGCCGATTTGGTGCATAAGTCGGTCGCGCGACAGAAAGAACTCGTCGGCCAGGTGAACGGCGCGCTCAAGCCTGTCAAGCCGAGCGATGACGCGACCGAGGCGAGTGAACCGGTCACTGACGCGACGGCGGACGTGGCCCTTGCCGATCGCGAAGCCGCACCGGTCGAGACGCCGGTCGAACACGACCCGGCGGAAACGGCCTGGCGACAACGGTTCGTCGAACGTTGGGCGTCGGTCATGGTCGGCAAGGCAAAGCAAGGATTGAAGAACATGCCGCCACCCGAACCGGAGACCCCCGAAACGACCGAACCAACGAACCCCGAGGCAACGGCCGGGCAAACGGAGAAGTCCGACCCCGACGGCGAAGGCGAATTGGGAAAGGCATTGGTTGCCGGAACTCCCGATCCGCAAGCCGAAGCACGCAAGCAGCAGGAGGCGTTGCGCGAGAGCATGGAACTTGCCGTGGAGCACGGCCCCGAGGTTCAGCGTCTGGTAGCCCAGGCAGCGGCCGATCTCGACGACCAGCGTTTGGCCGACGCTCTGCCGAGGCAAGAAGAGGCGCTACGGTTGCTCGAAAAGATTGCCGAACCGTTGAAACGGCCCAATCAAGATCAGCAACAACAGAATCAGCAACAACAGCAACAAGACAACCAACAACAGGATCAGAAGAACCCAGACCAGCAGGACAAGAAAGATCAGCAACAGGACAAGCAGAAACAGCAGGATCAGCAACAGGACGAACAGAACCAGCAAGATCAGCAGAAAAACCAGGACGACCAAGAGCAGAAGAATCAGGACGAAGCACAACAGGACAAGAAGCAAGATAATCAGGAGTCGCAGAAAAAGCCAAACGAGGCCGAGCGGCAAGAGGCGGCGCGCGCGCCGCGCGACCTGAGCAAGCAGGAGGCCGAGGCCCTAATGCAACAGGTCCTTCAGCGATCGCGAGAGCGCGAGAAGGCTCGCAAGGAATTGCAGAAGATAATATCGCGCCCCGAAAAGGTCGAAAAGGACTGGTGACACGCCGATGATTCAAAAAAACAATGGAATATCAGGCCGATCCTCGCGGCCGGATTCGGGAGCATTTGCAGTGAAGACCATGACGACGCGTACCATCCGGATGATCGTCGCGTTATTCACGGCGCTGATGCTCTCGGGAGCCGCCTGGGCCGAAACGCCGGAGGTCCTTTGCGAGTTGAGCCGCGATCGGGTCTATCTGGGCGAATCGGTCGGCTACCGCGTGACGCTCAACCATGTCGAAAACCCGTCGCCGCCCGAACTGGCCGGATTCGACGATTTCGACGTGAAATCGGCCGGAACGCAGAATCTCAACTCGACCCAAATCACGATCATCAACGGGCAACGAAGCGAGGTGATTCGACACGGTCAGGCGTATGACTATGTTCTGACGCCGCGGCGAGCCGGTCTGCTGACCGTGCCTGCGCCGATCGCCCAGGTTGACGGAGAGGTTCTGCAAGGCCGCGCCCTCGCGCTGCGTGTTGTCGAGCCGGATTTGCAGGACGACGTTCTACTGGAAATCTCGGCGAGTCCCGAAAGCGTCTATCCAACCGAGCGATTGACCATCACGCTGTCGGTGTTGGTTCGCGGATTGCCGGGCGAGCTGTCCGACCGCAACCCCCTGTCGGTGCAATCGTCGCCGCCGGCGTTGACGATCCCTTGGGCCGACGACCAGCAAGTGCCCGACGGACTCGAACCGATCGAGGACGCCGGTTCCTGGCTTTCACAGCTCCGCGACTTGCACGGTGAGGGCTTTGCCGTCAACGGACTGGTCGATCGTTCGGCCTTTTCACTCTTCGAACGCCGTCCGCTGACGTTCCAGCCTCGCCCGCGGCGCGTGACTCGGAACGTCGGCGACGGCGAGAAGGATTACTGGCTCTACGAATTCAAGCGGTCGTTCCGGGCGAAGCGAGCAGGCGACTACACGTTCGGCCCGGCGACGCTCAAGGGAACGTTTGCCGTCGACCGCGATGCCGCTGGGCGTCTGACGGGCGACGACGTTTATGCAACCGCGAGCCCGCTGACGGTCGAGGTGAAGCAGGTTCCCGACGCGGGACGTCCGGCCGACTATTTGGGCGTGATCGGAAAATGCACACTTTCGGCCGAATTGAAACCGGCCGAGTGCCGCGTGGGCGACCCCGTGACATTAACACTCGTGCTTCGTGGATCCGGCTCGCTCGATGCGGCCGCCGCGCCCGATTTGGCAAGCGTCCCCGGCGTGGCGGAACACTTCAAGACCTACTCGGGAACCCGGGAAGTCAAGGGCGACACGTGCCGGTTTACCTACACGCTACGGCCCCTGAACAGCGAAGTGACGGAGTTTCCGTCGATTTCGGGCTCCTACTTCGACGTGTCCGACGAGAAATACGTGACACTCCACACCGACCCCCTACCCATGAGCGTGTCCGACGCCCCGGTGCTGGCCGACCGGCGAATCGTCGGCGGGGGCCCGGCACGGACGCCCGACGAATTGCACGTTCGCCGCGAGGGCATTTTTGCCAACATCACCGATCCACGCGAGCTGCGCGACGAGTCGGTTCATCCCGAATACTGGCTGGCCGGCGCGGCCGTTTTGGCCGCATTGTATGCCGTCTTGGCCGGCGCGACCGCGTACGTTCGCCGCCGCTCCGCCGATCCCGCGATGGTCCGCCGCCGCGCGGCAGTCGCACGCGCCAAGCGGCGTCTCCATGAGGGAACCGGCCTGCTGCGGTCGGGCAATGTGCGAGACGGAACCGACGAAGTTCGCGGCGCGATGGTCGGGCTGATCGCCGACGCGGCCGGCGTGGCCGAAGCCGGCATGACCTCGGCCGAAGCGTGTCGGCGGCTGGGCGAATTCGACGCGGAGCCCGACCTGGTCGATCGTCTGCGCCGCTCGCTCGAAACGTGCGACGCGGCTCGCTACGCGCCAACCGCCGCCGAGACGAACGGACTGGCGGCCGATGTGGGCGTTCTCTTCGAGAACGTCGTCGAAACACTCAAGAAGCAGAGACGCCTGTGATGAAGAAGTCCCCTTTGTTGATTCTGTTGTGTGTTGGCCTTCTGGCCCCGGCGGCGACCTACGTCGGTTGTGGTCTCGGAGTCGATTTCCAGACGGCCGCGGAATTGACCAATGCCCAAGAGGCGTTCGACCGCGCCGATTCGCCCGACGAGTTCCTCAAGGTGGCCGCCATGTATCAGGCCGCTCGCGATCGGGGCCTCGTATCGGGCGCCGTTCTCTACAACCAAGGAAACGCCCTGATGAAGGCGGGCCAGACGGGTCGAGCCATTGCCGCCTATCGCGAGGCGACCCGTTATCGGCCGGTCGATCCCTACTTGAAGGCGAATCTCGACTACGCGCTCGGCGCGCGAGCCGAAACGGCCGCTCGTCGCCCCATGATCGAGTACCTCCTCTTCTGGCAAAACTGGATCGGCTATCCCGCCAAGTTCCGGGTCGCCGGCGCGGCTGTGCTGACGACGTTTCTTCTGGCCTCGGCCGGACTATTCGTTAGGAGGCAAACACTGAACCGCATGGCTCTGGTCGGTTTGGCGGTCTCGGTTATTCTGGGCTTCTCGGCGGCTTACGATTGGCACCGCTTCGACTATCAGAAGCACGGGGTCGTCGTCGTGGCCGAGGCAATCGCCCGCATGGGATATGCTCAAAGCTACGAGCCGGCGTTCACCGAACCGCTGACCGAAGGGGCGGAATTCACCGTCCTCGATCGGCGAGGCGACTGGCTCTTCGTGAGACTGCCGGGCGACGACAATCGGGAAGGATGGATCGAAGCAGGAACGGCCGTCCTCTATTAGCCCAACGCTGGAGATCGAGGCGATGTAGTGGCGGTTTGGGTTGGTCCCGGTCCCGAGCGGCGGGTATGCGGCGGTGACCAACCGAGCATGCACAACGTCGATGTTGTCGTCTCTGCGGGGATGGAAGAGGATGCGCCAGAAAAGGTTTTGCCACGCCGGTGTTACGCTTCGGAGAAACTTGGGAGTATTGACTTCCGACTTTCGTTCCTTCACCACAGCCCCCGCAAATCGCGTCGGTAGTTCGTCGGTGTCTTTCCCTCCACGTCGCGAAACACCATGAGAAACCGATGCGTGTTGGGAAATCCGCATTGTCGAGCAATCTCGGCGACGGGCGTTCTGCGTGGAGCCGACAGCAGCGTCTTGGCCCGGTCGAGTCTTGCGCGACGAAGGTAGTCATAAGGAGTCTGGTTCAAGTGTTTCTTGAACAGTAGCTCCAATTGGCGTCTGCTGATGGGAAGCACTTTGACTAATCGCTCGACGCCGAACCATTCGTTCAGATGGCCGCGAATATACTCCATGGCCGCCGCGACCTGCGGATGCTCGACCGCAATCAAGTCGGTTGAGCGCCGCTTGACCACGCCGTCGGGCGGAATCAACACTTCTTGCGCGGGTGGCATGCCGCCTGCCATCAGGCGATCCAATAGGACTGCCGTCTCATGGCCCACTTGATATCCGCTCCGAGAAACGCTGCTCAGCGGCGGAGTGCAGAATTCGCAGACCACATCATCGTTGTCGACGCCGATAATGGCCACTTCGTCCGGCACGATCAGTTTCCGTCGGTGGCATTCGTCGACCAACAACCTCGCGCGATAGTCATTGACGGCGAAGACGCCGGTGGGCGGACGGATCTGTTCCAGACACCGGCCGATTTGTTCGAGACCACTTTGCCAAGCTTTGTTAGGGTCTCGGTAGCGCGGCATCTCGTATGCGTCGACTGTGCCGCCCGCCTCGGCAACACGCTCCGCAAACCCCTCGCGACGAAGTTCCGAATACCAGATATCCTTCAACCCGAGATAGGCAAAGCTCCGCAGGCCGCACTCGATGAGATGATCGGCGGCCAGTCGTCCG
>DOEZ01000207.1 GCA_003532715.1 Planctomycetaceae bacterium | reverse complement strand
GCGTTTATCCCAGCCAGGTGGCGGCACGCGCGCGCAACTCATGGTTGTGTTGTGCGCTTACTCATGTCAAACCCCGACCCCTGGTGGTCGAGGCGACAATCCGCGCTTCGCGGGTCGATTCGCCGACCGGCGAGGACTTGGGAATACCCCTGCCGGGCATGGTCGATCTGGTGTTCGATGGGGCCGACCGAGGTCGATGCGAGTCCTCCCGCGGGGGAAGGTACGTTTCGATTCGCCGCCCCCCGGCGGTCCTCGCCGCCACGCCCCGTCGGGCGCCGGTATCAAAACGCCGATTCTCCGAAAACGCACCGGATCACGTTCTATTCGGGTTGCCGTGTGGGCATCTTGCGCGATTCGGTCCGCAGGCGTTGGTCGAGTTGGATGAAGCGATCGGTTTGGCGGTGGATTTTTAGATACAGCTCGATCGCCGGGGCCACCTTTCCAAACTGCTTGGGCGTGATTTTCTCTTCCTTGATTTGCGAGTCGATCCCTCGTCGCAGCAGAAGGGCCATTTGCAGCATGTCGGCGACGCCGGCGCCCAGGTTGGCCCGGAGGGGATCCGAGTCCGCCAGCGACTCGGCCCGATACTCGGCAAGGCGCGCCAGACGCTGTTGGGTGTGCTCCGGGTTGGCGGGCGATTTCTGGTTGGAAGCGTCCATGGTGTTGTCTCTCGCTCGTGCTTGTGGTGGGTGGGTTGGCGGCACGGCCGCGGGACGCGACGTCGCCGTCGTGTCGTGCTTCGCGACATGGAGTGGGGGTCGACAAGACCCTCACCTCGCCACCGTGAAAATAGAAGCCCGCGTCGCAGAGCAACGGCCCAAGCCGCCGCCGGATCTCGCGGAGCCGAGCCCGCGCCTCGCGGACCAACCGCGCGACCTGCAGTTCCGCCCGGCGGGCGGATTGCAGGAGGCGGAGCTCCGAGGCGATCTGGTCGGCCAGCGTCTGGTCGACGCCCAGATAGAGGACCCGCTGCCGACCTTCGCGGGTTCGGAATCGCAATTTGAAGCACGGCGTTCCGGAGCGCAGGGTCTCGCAGCGGACGAATCCTTGGCACGCCAACAAGCCGCGATCGGCGGCCGTAAGATGCGAGGCAAGCCATCGTGTTTCGGGACTTTCCTCAATGGGGCTTGTCATTCGGACTCACTCTCGGAGGTCATTCGTGGCCGCAGAAGAAGTGAACCGGCCGATTCACGAATCAGCCCGGCAAGGCCGGACTCCCGTTGGTCGCACCCATGTCACTACTTCCACGAAGGTCAGTAGCAGTTCTGAATCGCCTTGATCAATTGAAGAATCTCCGCCGTCGATCGACCGTGCTGCCGGAACAGAGCCGCGAGCGACGATTGCTCGGCCGGATCAAGTCCGTGGACGACGTCTTTAGTCATCCCGCGAAGGATTTCGGGCGAACGCAGGTGTTGCTGACGACACGTCTCGGCCAGCGCCGCCATCGCGATCCGCCGCGCGGGGTCCCCGGTCGAAGGGATTTTCGCCAAGATCGGCCGCACGAGCTCCTCGTGAACCAGCGCGTTGTGCTGTTGGATCGCGTCGGCCCACCGCTCGTCGCGCATCCCATCGGCCTCATTCTCGTGCAGGAGCTTGCTCATCGCCAACGAGGCCTCGGCGAGGCTGCCGGCGCGCGACTGCGGCGAAAAATCGTCTCGGGCGAACTCGTGGATCGAGAAGCTCGACATTTCCAGGCTCTCCAAGAGGACGCGGTGGACAACCCGCAGGTTGTCGGAGCGGACTGCGAACTCCAGGTCGTCGCGCACGCCGGCCCCCGGCAGCCAAACGGCCACCGGCGGCAGCCACACGTCGAGCATGCGCGCGGCGCGCGAGAGGAATCGGGCCGTCGCGCGAAGGCGCGAACCGTCCGTGCCATGCCCGGCGAGGGGAAAATCGCCGACGAGGATCAGCGAGGTCGACGCGACGGCCTCCTCCGCCGCACCTTTCTTGTCGGCATCCGACGGGGCGGTTGGAGTCGCTTTGCGCGAACGGCAAGCGGGCGCCTCCTTCACGGCGGGACGCACTTGTTGGAGCAGCGCTCTGAGGCGCCTCTCATTCAATTGGGCAATCCCGGTCATCGGCGCGGCCGGCAACCCCAGCGCGCGAAGAACGGCAGTCTGCGCCACGGTCTCGGTGAGCAACAGACAGCCCCGGAAATCCTTCAGGTGTTGTTGTGTTTTCGGTTCCAGCAAAAAACACTCCAGCGCGGTTGTGTCTGGCACGGTCGGCCCGTCCCGGGTCACCAGACAAAATGGATCCGCGTCCGCCGCCTGGCGCAGGGCGATCAGCGGTCCGGCCGACCGCTCCAGGCTCGGCGCCCGTGCGATGACTCCGTCCTCGCCACGGATGCCGATTCCGGCGGCCAGGATCGCTTCGTCGGAGAACTCGTCGGCGAGCCGGCGGAGGAGGTCTCTGTTCTCGTCTGGTGCGGGAACTGCCTCGTCGCGCGGGCTTTCGGGCCCGGCGGCCGGGGTCTCCGCCTCGGTGGCCTCCTCGGCGCGCGGGTCTTCGGGGGCCGTGTTCGGGTCGGGCGCGGGGCCTGTCGCGTCGCGCGGGCTTTCGGTTCCGGTGGCCGGAACCTCCGCATCGGTGGCCTCCTCGTCGCGGCGGTCTTCGGGGACCGTGTCCTGCTCTGGCGCGACGTAGGCTTCGGGACTGCGGCGGCGCCGTCCAACGATGTCCACGACGTACGGTTCGCAGGCGTCGAGGAACCGGGCCAGTAGCCGTGCGTGGGGATTATCCGGCATGCGCGTTCTCCGAAACCGATCGTGCTGTCGAGGTTTGCGTGGAAACGGATCCGGCCGATTGGCCGATTTGCTTCCTCCACCGCCCTCCCGTGGGTCGGTCTCGCTTTCTTCGTTCTGCAGAAGTCACGGGGTGTGGTTCCTATCGAGGTTTTTCCGACCCGCCAAACATGCTCTTTATCTCGCGTGTTTGCTTTTCCACCAAGTGGCGTGGATAGCAGCGATCGCCTTGCACGGTCCTTTGATCGATGATATTGTTCAGAATCCCCAGGACTTCGTTGCCGTCGCGCCCATCGGTTGAGCCAGATTCCGCCGTCACGCGGCATGCGATCTGGAGCTGCAGACGGGTCCGCAGGGTCACGAGCAATTCCGTCGGAGTTTTCCACAGTTCCTTGAAATTCCGCGGCGCACAGTTCAAATAATCTCGAAGCGCGTCCGGGCCGCAGACGTAGCCGATCAGTTGCGCGATACCGTGAACGTCGGCCACCGTGTCAAACTTGCGTCGGCGCAGCTTGTCCGCGATCACATTCATGATAAACTCGGACGCGTCGATTCGGTCACCCACATCAAAGAAGAAAAGCTGGTAAGCCGTGACCGTTGGGGCGTCGATGCCGACGGTCGGCGCGATCTGCTTGACCGGTTCGCCCGCCAGCAGGAACCCCTCGATCGCCGCAACGCTTCGGCCGTCTGGCCCGCGCGCCAGCGTGAGGACCTTGGCGATTCCGGGGCACCAGCGGGCCAGCCGCGCGCGTTCGGCTTCCTTCTGGCAGGCTTTNNCCGCAGCGTCAACTCGTCCGCCTGCCACGGGAGCAGAACGCGGCCGTCGGCGACCGCGCGACGGGCCGCGCGAAAACGCCAGTCCGGCGGACGCCGCGGATCGGGTTTGCTTGTCGATTGATTCGGATCAGTCGCGGGCATCACGATCACTTTCTGAATTCGAGGATGCATTCGGCCTGTCGGGGATTTTAATCCCGCTTGCGGCCAACTCGGAAAGGATCGCCTCAANNGGTCCGCGGACGCCTCTTGCTCCGCGAGCTTCTGGGTTAACTGAATCAGCTTCAGGGTGTTCCGGGTCGCATGCGGACTCGATTCGAGGGCGTACAAACCCTTAACACGCAGTATTGTCTTTTCGTCCATGTCTTTCGCGGTGAGGCTCAACGGCATGATTAGGTCGGGAGACAGCACGGCGACAACGATTTCGAGGATCTCGTGGCCGCCTTGGTACGCCATCTTTTTGTAAAACCGATGTCGGTCCGCCGCCGTGAGCGTCCCATCGCGCGGCCGCGGCAGCTCGCCGTCGCCACGGGCGCACAGCAGTTCGAGAATCCAGTCGGTCGCGTCGAGGCGATCCCGCACGCAATAGAAGAGTTGCTCGTAATACGTGACGGCCTCGACAGTCAGGCCGATGTGGCGGGCGCTTTCGTCCAGGGACAATTCCGTCAGCAGATAGGCCTTGAGAATCGCGGGCACCTCCGGATCTTCCTGCATGGCCAGTTCGTGGACGAATAGCAGCGCGGGCTGCGATGCGCGCAAACGGGCGTATTCCTCGCGGCTCGTGATCGACAGGTACCGCCGGACAAACTTATGGTACTCATGGACCAGCTCGCCGTCACGCCGTCGAGACGGTTCCCGACCTTCGTGCAGTAACGCAAGAACCCGATTCGCGCGCCAAGCGGGATCGCGGAAGGGATTCACTTTCTCAAAGTCGTCGTACAGCACGCGTCGCATTTTCTCGGGCCGTCACGGGAACTTAGGGGAACGGGGAACCGGCTGGCGCGGCGGCCACCCACGTCGCGCGAACGCCTTTCCGCCGGAGCCGCGGGGCAGGACACCGCGAACCTTCTATTCCTCTTTAATCTTCCTAAGCGGAAAAGTCTATAGAACGACTGGCCACTTTGCGGCGTTTTTTTCGCGCGGCGGGAGCCTGCGAACCGGGGCACGGATGTGCGGCCGCGGACACCGAGTCGGCAAAACGCACCACGTCCCAGACCAACGCTCGCGAGACTGCGGCTGGAAACGCCGCAACACTTGTTGTGACAAGGTGTTACGACCTAGCCTCGCCAGTCGGCGTTCCTGGCGACGAGGTCGGCGACCCTGCTCGACGGGTGTCATTGGCGCGGCGGGAAAGCCAGGCACATCGCTACGGAAAGGGGCAAAAAAGAGTACCAGACAATTCTCTTGGTGTTCCCTTTCGCCGCACGCCGGATTCGAGGGCATGAGCCAAGACGTCATTTCCACGCCGTGTACCTTCGAGGAACTTGACGACCGAGGGGGTCATGCCTTCCTCGTACATGTACCACTCGCCGTGGGTGCGTCCGACGCGGCAAGCATGGAGCAGCGTTCCGGCGGGATGTAACCGGGCGCGGAGATGGCCGAGGCCCGTGCCGAGGATGTGTCGTCTTGAACGGGAACGGAACAGGCAAGTTCACGCTCAACGACGGCGACTGGCCCAGTGGGGCCAAGATAGTTTTCGGTTGCGAGCCGACCAAGGGTTTTCCAAGGCGGACCTGCAGCGCCCTGGTTGCTAAGGACGGCTCATTCACGGTGAGCACCTGCGGAGGCAAAGATGCCGACGGGCTGATGCCGGGCAAGCATTAAGCCTACGTGCTGTGTGACGAGGTAGTCAACGGCAAAACAATATCCCACGTATCGCAAGAACACCAGTTTGCCGCCAGCAGTGTGTTGGAACTGACCAGAGAATCGCGCGACTACTTTCCCGTTCCGACCGATAAACGGAAGAATACGAACGACCCGGTCCACTTGCGACTATCTCGCGTAAAGCCAGTCGCAGACGGCGTTCCACAATTGAGCGCCGTTGTCGCTGTTGGTCAACACGACGATGCCATCGCCCGACTTAAGGTAGATCCGCATGACGCACTTGTAACCCCGGTTGGATCCGGTATGGTAGACGTGGCGTCCGTGCTCGTCGTCGGAAATCATAATGCCCAGCCCTACGTAGTTCCCTTCGCTCTCGCCTTTGGGCCACGCGGGCGTGAACATCATCTTCACCGTGCTGGGCTTGACGATCGTCGGTGTTTCTCGTTCCGAAGCGTCGCGCAATGCGATCAGGAACCGCGCCATGTCCCGCGCGTTGGCGTGCAGCCAAGCGGCCGACTTGCCCGTCGTGTACTCGGGATCCATCAACTGGCCGTCTTTCTTGTGCCCGGTGGCCAGACGCTTTTCATGCTCCGGCAGATAGGGCGAGAAAGTCGCCGTCTGCATTCCCATGGGCCGAAGAACCTCATCGTCCATCACCTGCTCGAAAGGTTTCCCGGTCAAATCCTCCAAGACGACTTCCAGGACCATGAACCCCCCACCCGAATACTGATACCGCGTGCCGGGCTCAAAGAGGATTCTCAGCTTCTCCGTCAAATCGCTCCGCTTGGTGGCGACCATCTTGGTGCGCGGATAGCCGGGCGCGCCGGCAATCGAAAGTCCCGCCCGGTGCGACAGTATAAGACGCGGCGTCACCGGTGCATGCCAATGGTTCTCCGGCGGCTTCCAGGTGGTCACCAGCTCCTCGATCGGCGCATCAAGATTGATCTTTCCCTGCTCCGCGAATTTGAGCACCGCGAGCGTGCTAACCGGCTTGCTGCACGAACAGGTGGCGAAAATGGTGTCCTGATCCACCGTCTTCCCAGTCCTGATGTTGGCAATCCCCAGACCTTCCGCCCACACGATCCGGCCGTCGCATAGCAGCGCCACGCTGCAGCCAGGAACACCAGTCTCCTTCATTCGTGAGAGAATGAAGGTTCTCAGGGCCCGAACCGTTTCCGGGACGGGCTTGTGCCCGATGGCAAGGTAATCCCTAGCCTCGGCGCCGTGGAGTAGAAAGCAGGACAAGACCATCCAAACCAGAAATGCAAACGCTTTCATAAGTCAGCGGCTACCACCCGTCAAATCAACTGTTGTTCTTGCCAAACGTGGCCTTCGCCAATCGCAAGGAGGCCGCCCGATGTTGCACGAAGTGTAACACACGCTACCGCCGTTTCCCAGGGCCCGGCTGCCAGGTCGCCACCGCCCGATTCGCCGGTGCGGCCATTACTTGGAACGCCGACCGCATCCTCCGACGAGCCACGGAAACTGAACTANNCGTAAGTGGGCACGCTGACGGAGCGAGCTCATCGTGGAATTTGCCCTCCCTTGGCCATCTGATGGGCCGAATGCTCTCCCCTCGGAAGCTCCCAACGTGCTCGCCACAACGGTCAAGGTGGCCAGAAGCGTGGGCTGGCTACAGCCAACCCACCCTTCTGGGAACCTTGAGACACCTGTCCCTCATGGTAGACTCGACCCCATCGTAAAGAATCAGATTTCCGATCACTTATTACTCTCCTATCCCTCACTTCCTGACTGACCTTGGTACGCTG
>DOEZ01000755.1 GCA_003532715.1 Planctomycetaceae bacterium | reverse complement strand
TGTCGAAGAGCCGCGGCAACGTGGTCAATCCGGACGAAGTGGTCGCCAACTTCGGGGCCGACTCGCTGCGGCTTTACGAGATGTTCATGGGCCCGTTGGAGGCGGTGAAGCCGTGGAGCATGGACGGCGTCAGCGGCGTGCATGGGTTCCTGAATCGCGTCTGGCGGATGATCGTCGACGAGCGGGCGGACGAACTGAAGTTGAACGAGGCCATCCGCGACGCCGCGCCGACCGACGAACAGAACCGCATGTTGCACAAGACGATTCAGGCGGTGACGCAGGATCTCGACCAGATGGCCTTCAACACGGCCATCGCCCGGATGATGGAGTTCACGAATTTCTTCCTCAAGGAGGACGTCCGGCCGAAGACGGCGATGGAACGGCTCGTGTTGTTGCTTTCGCCATTCGCGCCGCACATGGCCGAGGAGCTTTGGCAACTGCTGGGCCACGACCGGACGTTGGCTCTCGAACCGTGGCCCGAATACGACGAAGCGGCCGTGCGCGACGACACGATCGAAGTCCCGATCCAGATCAACGGCAAGCTGCGGGCGACGATCCAGGTACCGGCGGAGATCGACCGCGACGGGCTGGCGGCGGCGGCCAAGGCAAACGACCGCATCGCCGGGCTGATCGACGGCAAGACGATCGTCAAGGAAGTCGTCGTGCCGGGGCGAATGGTCAATTTCGTGGTGAAATAGAACCGGGGAAGAAGGGGGAATCGCGGATGAACGCGGATGAACGCGAATGTCGGGGATTGCCGCTGGACGACGACGTCATTGACGAGCGAATGGCGGCAATCATGCGAGAGAAGACCGAGTGGGAGCGTCTCGAAATCGCGTTTGGCATGTGGCGATTTGCCCGCGATCTGATGTGGAGATCGATTCGCGCTGAGAATCCCGACTGGACCGAGGAAGCGATCCAACACGAGGTCGCATCGAGGATGTCGCATGGATCCGTCTGAACTACTACGGAAGGTGGCGGGCGCGTTCGAATCGTTGGAAGTGCGATACTTGGTGACCGGTTCGATGGCAACGATCGCCTTTGGCGAACCGCGATTCACGAACGACATCGACGTAGTGGCCTGGCTGCCCGAGACCAAGGTTGCGGATTACTGCGAGTTGTTCCCGCCGCCCGAGTACTACTGCTATCCCCCGGCGGTTCGCGAGGCTGTTAGAAATCGGTCGCAGTTCAACATCATCCACCCATCGTCCGGCTTGAAGGCGGACATCATGATTCCGAAAGATTCGGAATTCGATCGGTCGCGTTTGAGCCGCTGCGTATGGATTCCAACCAGTGGCACGTCGCGAGCTCGGTTCGCGTCGCCCGAAGACGTGATCATCAAGAAACTCGATTACTTCAAGGAAGGCGGCTCGGACAAGCACATTCGGGATATCGCGGGTGTTCTGCGAGTGCGGGGCGACCGACTCGACAGAACGTATATTGCCGAGTGGGCCGAGAGACTTGGCCTCGCTTCGGAATGGCGGCACGTACTGGAACGCGTATCGCGGGCCGGCGAGCAAGGATGATCCATGGGCTGTATTCCTGAGAGCACCAACGAAGAGCGGTCGGCGCCACGGCATTATTCAAGGACGCGGCAGATTCTCTTGCTGACGGTCGTCATCATAGCCGTCGCTTGTGTGGACTTCCTCGGCTTCACCGCGGAAGGCGAGAATCTTAAAGCAGTCCTTTCCGATTTGGGATGTCGAAGCAGCGGTTCCCTGGGCGGATGGCCCATGGGGCAGGAACACCGCATCGCGTTTGACCGTCCTTTGACCGACGACGAGATTGCCCGGCTGGCCGCGGCCATGGCGCAATGCCGTCGGCGGTACTTTGCCATCATCTTGCGGGGTTGGGATATCTCCGACGTCAGACTCGACGAGATTCGCGAAACACTCTTCGCACGGAGCAAAGGCTGGGTGAAACGCGGCCGAGCCGGCAAGGCCAACGAGCGATAAGTCGCACGGCCGGTGCTTTGCGCTCAAAAGGCACGGCGATGGGCATGATTGCCGCATGGCTTTTTCGTTGACGTTTTCCATGACTTGCCCTAGACTGAGGGCATGCTTCACCTTTCGCGTCCCGGGTCGTCGATGCAGAATGCCTGCTTTCTGGCGGCCGGCTTGTTGCTATTCGCTTGCGGCCCGGTTCGCGCCGGCGTCTTCTTGACGCCAATAGGCGGCGTCCCCTTCGAGGATTGGGCAGTCGTAAACTATGTCGATCTGACGCCCGGGTCGGAGATCAGCGACTATCGAGGGGGTACGTACACGTACGAGGGGCATGGGGGCGTCGACTACGTTCTCGCCAACTTCGCTCAAATGGACCAAGGCGTGCCGGTGGTCGCCGCCGCCGCCGGCACGGTTATCGCCGTCGAAGACAGTCGCTTCGATCGGAACTACTTGGACCACATTGTCGACACCGAGCCCAACTACGTGATCGTCGATCACGGCAACGGCCTTTGGACGAACTACGTGCATCTGCGAAAGGACTCGGTCGGCGTGTCGGTCGGACAAGTCATGTCGGCCGGGCAACAACTCGGGTTGGTCGGCAGCTCCGGCTATTCCTACGATCCCCATTTGCACTTCGAGGTCACGCGGAACGGAAACATCATCGAGACGTACATGGATCCCGGCTACTGGTGGAACGAGCCCCTGGCCTACGCGGGCGACATGCCGGGCTCGCTCGACCATGGCATGACCGATCATCTGCCCGACAATACCGAAATTCATGAACGGCCCGAGCGAACCGATGTCTTCCGCGGCGGCGACGTGCCGTTTTTGTGGCTGAATTTGCACGGCGTCGAGGAGGGCGATAGTCTCGACTTCCGTTTCTATCGCCCGGACGGCGTCGAGCAGGCTCGCTCGCCTTGGCAGCTTCCGGAAATG
>DOEZ01000350.1 GCA_003532715.1 Planctomycetaceae bacterium | reverse complement strand
CGGATACCGTCCTCGGCCAGAATCCGCTTTACGATGGCAATCGCCTCGGCGATCTTCTCGCGCGACGTGTCATAGGTGATCGTCAAATTGAGTATCCGCCGAATAGACGGCCGCGAGCCGATGTTCTCGATCGGACTGTTGACGATGTTCGCGTTCGGCATGTTGACCAGATTGCCCGTCAACGTGCGAATCTTGGTCGAGCGAAAGCCAATATCCTCGATGACGCCGTCGTAGCCGTTGCAGACGATCCGTTCGCCGATTTTGAACGGTCGGTCGAGGAAAATCGTGATGGAGCCGAAAAAATTCTTGAGCGTATCCTGCGCGGCGAGCGAAATGGCCAAGCCGGCCAGGCCCAAGCCGGCAAGCCATGTTCCGATAGGCTGACCGAAGATGGTGGCCGTGTACATGACCGCCAGCACGACAAGCACGACGCGAGAACCGCGACGCATAACCGGAATCAGTTGAGCGTCCAGCTTCGAGTCACTTCGGTCGCGCCGACGTTTGAACCCGATGTCGATGAGGTCGACGAGACCATAGACATACCAGAACGCGCAGAGCGTATAAAGCATCCACGTGATTTTGTGCAAGAAGTCACGTACCTCCGGCGTCATCGAAAGCAGCGCGAAGCCGAAGCTCAAGCCCAAAGCAAACAACGCCAAGCTCGCCGGGCCGATGACGTCGCCAACCAGGCGCGCGCGCATCGTCCAGCCGCGACGCGACTCGAAACGACTGATATAGCCGAGGATCGACGCGACGATCTTCCCCGCCAGAAGCCCGACGAGCACCGCGGCCAAAAAGAGCAGCCAGTCGGACGGCTCGTTGTTCGAGAGTATCTTCGACGCTTCGACGTGCCTCCAGGCGGCGGCAAGGCCGTGCTCCGTCGTCATGCCGTCTTCGCCAACCGACGTCGAGTACCAAGCGTTGCGAACCGCGTCAACGACCTTGTCGGGCCGCCTCAACGCGATCAATGCGGCGATGACAAGCAACACGAAAATCAGAATCGTCCCGAGGTGGGCAAGAAAACGTTGTTTCATGTCTAATTCACCGAAGGATCTTCGGGCATGCGTTTGATGTGTAGCGACTCCAGCAGGATCGAGTCGCCGATATACTTGGTCGCCTTCTCCCAGAGATCTTCCTCACCGGCATGGAAGATGTATTCCTTGGTGGCCGGCGTGACGAGCCACGCGCCCTGTTCGAGTTCGTTTTCGAGTTGGCCGCTTCCCCAGCCCGAATGACCGAGAAAGACACGATATCGGTGCGCATTCTGCTGCACCAACTCGTCGAGGTGTTCCTTGCGCGCGGCCAGATAGACTCCCGCGACGATTTCTATCTCGGATAGCTGGCTGTTCGTGTGGACCGCCAACAGGGGTCCCGACACGGGACCGCCCAAGTTGATCTTCTGTTCGCTCGTGCAGGGCGCGTTGCTCACCTCGGCCCAGAGCTGGCCGACCGACTGGTCGGCGATCCGATTCAAGACGACCCCCAATGCGCCGTCCTGGTTGTGCTCGACCATGAGCACCACGGTGTGAAAAAAATTCTCGTCGGGCAACCGGGGAGTCGCCACCAGAAGCTGACCCTGTAACGATTTCATGCCGTGAACTCTGCGCGGAAAAAGAGGATTTCGACGTGGAACCAGCGAGCAGCCGGGACGACGATCGTTGTTGGCCGACAGGGCGAACACCCCGACTTTGCTCGCACGGGTGCGCCAAGTCTACCGCGTTCGAACAGGGTGTGCCACCCCAAGATGTCCGGGTTTACTCAAGCCTCTCCGTCACCCCGTTGNNCGAGGAGCAAAACGATCCCTTGTGGCCTGTGTTTGAACTCGCGGACCTTTCGCGTCTTGCGGCAGACTTCGAGCAGAGGACCTGGGGTAGACAATGTCGGCCGGCAACGGAATCGACCATTTTTGCGAGCCATCGGCCCCTATCGGGCGGGGTTGACGTCGGCACGCCGGGTGGGGCAAAATTGACGGCGGCGCGTTGCTGCCTTCCCGCCCTTCTTTCCTCGAACTGGGTGCCGCTCTCATGACTGCCCTCTCCTTCGTGTGTTCCGTGCTGTTCACCGGCTTTGTTGCCGAGAATGCGCTCGACGCATTCGATTATGCCGACGACGCAACGGCCCAGGCAACCTGGAAGACCCCCGCCGGCTTTCCGCCCGTCACGGTCGTTCGAAGCGACGGGCGTAGACTGCTCCGGCTTCCGACGCCGTTCGCCGCGCGGCCCGACTTGCCGCGAGTGTATGCCGATCGCTCGGTCGATCTCGACCTGTCCGCGCCGGGTCGATTTGCGCTCGAACTGGAGTGCGACCAGCCTGAATCGGTGCTGTCGATAACGCTTTACTTCCGCAGTCCCGGCGGATGGTTCAGCGCCGAACAAGGACCGCGCGAGCGGGGACGACAAACGCTTGTGTTCCGAAAGGATGATTTTCACACCGAAGGGAATCCGGCCGGTTGGAACCGGATCGACGCAATCCGGATATCGGCCTGGCAAGGGCAAGCGGTCGACGGCGAGGTTCGCTTGGGTCGTCTTACGCCGCTTCGGCACGAGATTGCGATTATCGTTCCCGGCCGCGCCAACGCCGAGACGGCCCAAGCTCATCGGGCGGGGGGAAGCCTGGCGGGCGCGTTCGACGAACTGGGGCTGGGCGTCGACACGATCGACCAGTCCGCGATCATCGCCGGCGCGATCGGAGACCGAGCTCTCGCCGTGCTGCCGGGCAACTTGGCGCTGGTCGACGGCGAGATCGATGCACTCATCCTGTTCGTCGAACGGGGAGGCAAGATTCTTGTTGGGTGTCCGGTTCCCGCCCGGCTGATCGCCGCGCTGGGATTGGAGCGAACGACAACGGGCGATGGCGCCGAACGGCGGGACGAACGGTCGAGCGATCGGGGCGCGATGGTCGGCGGCCTTTTGTCGCCCGATCCGGCGCGCGACGCCGAGCAAACCAAGGCGGCGCTGGCCGACGTCGTCGAGCGACTCGATCCCGCAATGGGACGCATCATGGCGCGGCATGCACTGGAATGTGTCGGAGCCGTCGGCCATTGCGCCGACGTCGAGGCCGTGGAGGATCAGGTCCGCGAGCACGGTTCGGCCGACGCGCGTCGCCGACTGGCCGGCGGTTTGCGTCTGCTGGCCGAGGCCCAACGGCGGTTCGAGCGGGGCGACAATCCCACGGCCCGTCGCGACGCCCTCAAGGCTCGCGAACAGTTCGTCGAAGCCTATCTTCGAGCCCAACCGGCTCGCCCGCGCGAGGCCCGCGCGTTCTGGGAACACGCCGGCATGGGGGCGTATCCGGGCGATTGGGCTCGGACGGCGCGCGAGTTGCGCAAGGCCGGATTCAACATGGTCCTGCCGAACATGCTTTGGGGCGGCGCGGCGCATTTCCCGAGCGAAGTGCTCCCCTCGAGCGCCGTCTACCATCGCCACGGCGACCAGATCGACCAGTGCGTCAAGGCGGCCAAGGAGCACGGCCTCGAAGTGCACGTTTGGAAGGTCAACTGGTACTTGGGCCACCTCGCGCCAAAGGATTTCGTCGCGAAGCTCGACGCGGCCGGGCGCACGCAAGTGTCGATCTACGGCAAGCCGACGAACTGGCTTTGCCCGTCGCACCCGGAGAACTTCAAACTCGAATTGGACAGCATGTTGGAGGTGGCGCGAAAGTACCCGATTGACGGACTGCACTTCGACTACATTCGCTATCCCGACCGGGAACATTGCTACTGCGACGGCTGTCGCGAGCGGTTCGAGACGGCTTCGGGCCGACCCGTCGAGAATTGGCCGACAGACTGCTACTCGGGCGGGCGGAAGGATGAGTACAACGCATGGCGGTGCGACCAGATCACGCGGCTGGTCGAGGCCGTCTCGCGCGAGGCGAGGAAGGTTCGACCCGACATAAAGATCTCGGCCGCCGTGTTCGGCGCCTATCCGGCGTGCAAGCAGTCGATCGCCCAAGACTGGGTCGCGTGGGCGAAGGCGGGGTACGTTGATTTCCTCTGCCCCATGGACTACACCAACAGCGATCAGGCTTTTCGTGGCCTGGTCGGCAACCAGTTGCGGCTTCTGGACGGTTGCGTGCCGATCTATCCGGGCATTGGCGCGACATCGTCGCATTCGAAGCTGTCGGTTGAACGGGTCGTGGGCCAGATTCACCATGCCCGCGAACTGGGCGCGGGTGGCTTCACAATCTTCAATCTCAACGCATCGACGGCCGAGAAGCTCCTGCCCGGCGTCGGGACGAGCCTGGCGCCGAAAGACGCCATTCCGCCGCATCGGGCAACACACTGACGGGGTCGGTTCTTTTATTAACGCAAAGACGCTGAGACGCGAAGACGCAAAGCACGTATCGTTTCTTCTTCGCGTGATTGCGGCTTTGCGTTAGAATCATCCTCGCGCGATACCCCTAGGACGGGGGTGTTTGACGCGATCGGATCGGCTCGCACGGGTTTTTCGCGGCCGAACGAGCCAACGCACCGCTCGCTCGGCGCGGCGGATGGCCCGGGTGCCCTGGCAAGGCCGGCCTTTGGCGGTAAAATGAGCAACAAGGCACGGCACTGAACCGCAAACGACCGGGAGATGGACGATTGACCACCGAGCAAACCGACACGAAGTCGGAACAGATCGAGACGATTAACCTGAAGGATCCGATCTTCGCTGCTTTCCTGGCGTGGTTGATCCCCGGCTTGGGACACCTCTATCAGGGGCGTTTTGCCAAGGCGATTCTGTTCTTCGTCTGCATTATGAGCACGTTCGTCTACGGGTTGTACCTAGGCGGCGATTCGTCGGTCGGCTGGGGGCGGGTGGTCTACGCTTCGTGGCGGCCGGAAGACCGGCGTCTCTACTACCTTTGTCAGATCGGCGTCGGTTTGCCCGCCTTGCCGGCGTTGGTCCAGGCGGTACGCGTGCGCGGCGGCAAGGAACCTTTTGGGCTGTTCATGGCGCCGCCGCCGCTGGTCGAGGGAGACGACCCGGATCGAGGCCCGACGGTCGATGCGATTCATCGTCGGTTAGCTCGGTATTTTCAACTGGGCGAAATCTACACTTCGGTGGCCGGTTTGCTCAACGTGTTGGCCATGCTCGACGCCTGGGCCGGTCCGGTCGCCCCGGTCAAGCGCGAAGACGAGGAAGAAGAGAAGGCCAAGGATCGGAAGACCTCCGGCGATTGGTCCGAAACCGATACCACACGGAAGGATGCATGATGACCGACTTTCTGCTTCTGGCGTCCAACGGGCCCCATGATCTGTGGTATGCCTTGCCGTTGATCGTCGCGGTGAGCCTGGTCTACGCCGCCACGCGGCACGAAGACACTCGGCTCATTCTGGTTCATGCCGTCCGAACCCTGGTGTGGATCGTCGGCTTCATGGCCGTTGTTTTTGTTCTGCTGTCGTTGCTCACCTGGTTGGCTTAGCTTGCGGAGACGTCCATGCGAATCGTGATACTGGGGGCGGGGACCGTCGGAAGCTCGATTGCCGACATGCTCTGCCAGCATGAGCACAACGTGACGGTGGTCGATAACGATCCGGCCCACATCCGCCGCGTCAACGAGGAAATGGACGTCCGCGTGGTTGGCGGATCGGCCTCGGAATCGAGCGTGCTATTCCAGGCGGGCATTCTCGGATGCGACCTGTGCCTTGCCGTGACCGGGTGCGACGAGGTCAACATGGTGGCCGCCAGCNNCCTCTCGGCCATGGAACTGGTTCGCGAGATTCGACACCCAGGCGCGAGCCTGGTCGAGAATTTTGCCCGGGGCGAACTCGAAATGCAGGAACTCGAGGTCAGCGAGGAGACGGCCGCGGTCGGCGTGCCGCTCAAGGAGTTGAAACTGCCCTCCGGGGTGCGGATTGGGTCGATCCGCCGCGACGGACGCCTCGCCTTGGCCGGCGCGGACGACCGAATCGCCGTGGGCGATCAGATCACGCTGATCGGCAACCGCGAGGAAATCGACGACGTCAAGGGGCTCTTCCAGCGAGTCCAGCCGCCCAAGCAGCGCGTCGTGATCGTCGGGGGAGGCGAAACGGGCTATCATTTGGCCCGCGCTCTGGAAGGCCGCCGCTTTGCCGTCGTCCTCATGGAAAACGACCGGGCGCGGTGCGAATTCCTGGCCGTCCACCTCGACCAGTCGACCGTGGTCAACGCCGACGCGCAGCGCCGCGTCACGCTCGAAGAGGAGCGAGTGGGCGACGCCGACATTTTCGTTGCCTGCGCCGGCGACGACGAGGACAACATCATGGCGTGCGTCGAGGCGCGCGAACTCGGCGCGCGAAAGATCATGGCGATCGTCAATCGGCCCGACTACGCCAACGTGGTCGGCAAGCTGGGGATCGACCACGCGGTCAGCCCGCGCATTGTCACGGCGAAGCAGATTTTCGGCTTTTTGAACACGGGCACGGTGATTTCGCGCATGCCGCTTTCGCCGACCGGCGACATCGAGATTCAGGAAATCGAGGTGGTCGAAGGCGCCCCGGCGACCCGCGCCACCTTGGCCGAGATCGACCTGCCCAAGCATTGCCTCATCGCGGCGATCATCCGCGAGAGTTTCGTCCGCGTTCCGGGCGCCGAAGATCGGTTCTTGCCCGGCGACACGGTCGTGGCGCTGGTGGCCGAGCCGGGATTCGACCAGACCCGGCGGATGTTCGAACCCGCAACCGCGTGACGCGGCCCATCATTCGGCAGACAAGAGACGACCATGAACTTGGCCCTTCTTTGTCGACTTCTCGGCCTTGTGGCGGTGCTGATCGGCGGGTGCATGGCGTTCAGCCTGCCTTGGGCCATGCCCGTGCTCGACGGCGAGTGGGAACACGAGCGGGCCGGGTTTCTGGGTCTGCTCGCGTCGATGGCCGTTTGCTTCGCCGTCGGAGCGCTGTTGCGGTTTCTGGGACGCAAAGCTTCGGGCCAACTCTTCCGCAAGGAGGCCATGGCCGTCGTCGGTTTGAGTTGGGTGCTGGCGGCGTTGCTCGGCGCGCTGCCCTATTTGTTTAGCGGAACCCATCGGGCACCCGACGAGCGGATGAGCCCGATCGACGCCGTGTTCGAGGCGCAGTCGGGGTTCACCACCACCGGCGCCACCGTGCTCACCGATTTGGAACAGCGCCGCCTCGTGTCGCGATGCATTCTCTTTTGGCGATCCAGCACCCATTTTCTCGGCGGCTTGGGCATTATCGTCCTGTTCGTCGCCATCCTGGGACAAGGCTCGGCCGGCAAGGCACTGATGCGGGCCGAAATGCCCGGGCCAAGCCACGACTCGGGCCACGCGCGAATCCAACAGACAGCGTGGACTCTATTCTTCGTCTACTCCGGGCTGAACCTGCTGTTGACCGTGATTCTGCTGGCCGAGGGGTTTTCGCTGTTCGACGCCCTGTGCCATGCGTTCGGCACCATGGCCACCGGCGGCTTCAGTACGTACAACGCCAGCATCGGCCATTTCGCCGCCGACCCGGCCTACAACGGGCCGCTGATCGAAATGACCATTACGCTGTTCATGTTCCTGGCCGGCACGAACTTCATGCTGCTTTACGCCCTGGTTCTCTTCCGACCCAAGCGACTGCTGGCCGACGTCGAATGGCGAGCCTACGTCATGATCCTCACCGTCGTGACGGCCGCCGTAATCGGATTTGGATTGTATCACCACGATTTCGACCGCAACGGCATGACCGTCGCCGAAAACGAAGCCGCCGAGTCGCCCGACGCCGGCCCGCGAGAACCCGGCCAGGATGAATCCGACACGCACCGGGGGCCGCTGCAATCGTTCGCCCAAGCCGCTCGATACAGCCTATTCCAGGTCGTGTCGACCATGACCACCACCGGCTACTGCACCGACGACTACGACCGCTGGAACAGCTTCGGTCGGGGCGTTCTTCTGATTCTCATGTTCATCGGCGGTTGCGCGGGGAGCATNNNNAAAATCCTGCACCTGGAGATCGAACAGGCGTATCACCCCAGCGTCGTCCGGCCGCTTCGAATCGGCGGCCAGGCGATCAGGGACCAGATTCTTCGCAAGGATATTCTGGTCTACTTCGGGTTGATCCTGAGCATCTTCATGGTGGGCTGGATATTCACCATCACCGTCGAGCCCAATTCGACCTGGACCGACCACGGCCACCAACCCGAGCACAAACTGATCGACGCCGCCAGTTGCGTGGCGGCGACGCTCAACAACATCGGCCCGGGCTATGGAGTGATCGGCCCGACGAAGAATTACACGAATTTCTCCGCGCCGACCAAGCTGCTGTTTGTCTGGCTGATGACGCTCGGACGGCTGGAATTGTTTGTGGTTATCGTCCTGCTGGTCCCCGGTTTCTGGCGGCCGTGACGAGCGGCGAATGTCCCGCGTTGGTCACTCGCCTCTCAACTCGCGATAAAGCCCGATGGTCCGGTCGGCCGAACGCCGGATGTCGTGGTCGCGGTGAACCGCCTCGTGTGCCCGGCCGCCGCAACGATGGGCGAAGTCGAGATTCTGGATCATCTGCTTCAGCGATGCGGCCAAGGACGAGGGGCGATTCGGTTCGTGCAACAGGCCCCCGCCCGTCCGCTCGACGAGTTCGGCGAAAACCCCATGGTTGGGCAAGACGGCCGGCGTTCCGTTGGCCCAGCCTTCGAGAGCGGCCAATCCCTTGCTTTCCGGGCGTGTCGTCGGGATGCTCAGAATGTCGATCGATTGAAGAAAGGCGATCTTGCCCGGGCGATCGACCTCGCCGACGTACTCGAACCAAGCGGCCAGTCGTCGGCGGTCGAGGTTCCGGCGAATCCGGCGGAGATACGATCGGTCGCCCCGGCCCAGGTAGCCGGCGGCCACGACGCGCACCGGCGGCAGCGTCGGGTCCTTCAGTAGGATGCCAAGAGCCTCGGTGAGTTGATGTAGCCCCTTCGTCGGACAGATTCGCGACAGGTAGCCGATCGTCAATGGGTGCTCGGTCGAGGGCGTCGGACGCGGCGTCTTCGGCGTCGGCGCATGGCCCTCGAAGTGCAGCCCCGGACGAATGACCGTGATGCGATCGGACGCAACGGCCAGATAATCGGCCATGAACTCGGCGTAGTAGTTGCTCGGAGCGATCAGGGCGTCCAACTCGCGGCACCGGGTCCCCAGTTCG
>DOEZ01000546.1:2457-7224 GCA_003532715.1 Planctomycetaceae bacterium | reverse complement strand
GCGTCGCCACGCCCGTCTGTTTGGCGATCTCGCCGAGCTGTCGAGCTTCATAGACCGAGTGCGTGAGTGGTTTTTGACAGAAGACGTGCTTGCCCATTTTCATCGCCATCGCGCTCACTACGGCGTGCATGTGGTCGGGCGTACCGACCATCACCGCGTCGATGTCCTTCTGGGTCTCGAGCATCTTTCGGAAGTCAACGTGATGTTTGGCCTTGGGGTGGACCTTGGCATTTCGCTGCAAGGCTCGGCTGTCTACGTCGCACATCGCGACAACGTTGGCCTCCTTGGCAACTTGCAGGAGATCGACCGAGCCCATGCCCCCGACCCCTACGCCGGCGACGTTGAGCGTCTCGCTGGGTGGGCGCTGGCCGCGACCGAGCACGGAACGGGGCACGAGGAAGGCGACGGCAGCGCCGGTCCCGGCCGCCAGTATGTGACGACGGTTGACGAGGCAGGAAGCTTTCATCGGAAGGTCTCCTTGGCGAGGCAAAAGGCGTCTTGGCCGAAATATCTTGAATCCGTCTGACATTCCCCGTTAGTTCTTTTCTTCCCTTTTCAACTCCTTTACCCGCACATTACGGAACTCGACTCGGTGGGCGTGGCCGCAGAAGCCGATGTGGCCTTTCGCGTTGGCGAGTCCCTGCAATTTGCCCCCGTGGATCGCCTTGNNTCCAACTGCCGGCGGGCTTCGAGTGTCCCCGTTTGCACGCGATGGCACCGTAGACCGCACCAGTGAACTGAACCGGTTCGAGATCCTTGTACTCTTCGGCGTCGTCGTCGAGGAGTTGGATCTCCATGCCCGTGTACGCAGGTGTTCCCTTGACCGGAGCACGGATCCCCACTCCGTTGTTTCCACCCGGCCCCAGCTTATACTCGAATCGCAGGATGAAGTCACCGTAGGGCTTCTTCGTGCAGAAGAAGCCGCTACCCTGAGTCGTGCAAACCAGGTTGCCCTTTTCGACGACGTATCCCTTGGTAGTGCCTTGCCAGCCGTCGAGGTTTTTACCATTGAAGAGGCTGACAAACCCTTTCTCATCCCCCGCCACCGCAGCCATCTTCTCTCCTTGCGAGTGAGTCGCCGTGCCCAGAGCGGTCGACAACGGTACGGTAAACATTACCGCCAGAAACATCAGTGAATATCGCATCTTCGTTTCTCCTTGGGGGACAGTTTTTCGTAGCCAAAGCATGTATGATACTGTGCCGAGGACTAGATTACAGCCTACTTAGCCGAATATCGAGGATCCTTGCTACACTGCGGCGGTGCCTGCCATGGGCAGCAAGTCCGAGAGTGGCACAGGCACTTGCATGTCTTCCCTCATTCTGAATCATCATACCCGCTCGGCAACCTCTCCACCACTTCCCGATGCACGACGCTCCCCTTTCGCGGCACGATCTTGGGCGCCGAACGGCCTGGCCCGGTCCAGACCAGCGCCATGTGCGGCCGGCGGTAATGGGGTGCCACCTCGATGTTCCGGCCAACATTCCAACCGATTTTGCCACGGCGATGGGCGCGCTGGATGTACTTCCCGTCGCCGGTCCGTTCAAATTGGGCCCGGTCCCGGTCGAGCACGTCGGGCGAGATGATCTCCGGGTCGTCCTCCAGGAGGCACAGCGAGCAGCACAGCCGCACACAGTTGGCGGCCAGCTCGTTGGGGATCTGCACGCCCAAGTCGGCCAACGCATCGCGGCGAAGCTCCTGGAGGGCCCGTTCCACGGTCAGCCCGGGCTGGCGACGGAAATTCCGGTAGGTGTAGATCGGCACGCCGAAATCCTTGCCGTCGCCCAGCCGCTCGCCCACGTCGATCAGGATCGAAAGGCCCCGCCCTTGGTTGATCTCGGCCAGCAGCATGCAACGGATAGACACCGATTCGCCCTTCCAGTCGAACGCGAGCGGGTTTTTCTCCTTCGGAAGACGAATGCACAGGGCGGGCACCGGCAGCCGAATCAGGGCAGAATCGAGATCCAGGTTCAGCCGAGTGAGCATCGGCACGATCGACGGCCAGACGTTGTAATACGGACGGTGGGCGTTTTCCCAGGCCTGCTCGGCCAGCAGTTGGCCATGGAACTGGGCCGAATTCATCTCGACCGCGTCGGCCAAGGCGATGCGGTAGAACGCCTCGGCCGTGTCGCCAACGCGAGCGTGCTTGCAGGATTCGCGGATCGTGGTGAAGGGGTGGAAGTTCATGGTGGTGGTTCGATCGGTTTGCCGGGCAAACACCAATCTGGCGGCTTCGCTGAGCCGTATTGAGGTATTGCCGGGATTGGGAAATCAGGTCGGCCCGCCTGAAGTTGAGTCAATCAGGACTGGGCGCAGGAAGACACGCCACAGCCCCTTCGAGGACTCTAACTCTCCTCTCGATAAGAGTGCGATCCTGAAGCTTCGCGACCTCATAGACCTGCGTGAGCGATTCACTGATTTTTCGAGTGGCTGATTCTCCAAAGTTCTCCAGGGCATCGCTGCAATGGTCAAACAGTTCACTAGCCGCTCCCTCGACCTTCTGTCGTATGTACTCGCGGATGCGGGGTAGATTCTCGTTGAATCCCTTCACCATGTGAGCACGCATGCGCGATTGACATCCCGTACCGCATTCGAGCGACACTCGCAGATACGTACCCTGCATCGCCTGTTGCACGAACTCGTATGCCGGCTGCCGGATGGATTCCAGTTCTTTGATCTTCGCATCCACCTGGCGCAACAACGCCAGTCGCTGCGTGTGACCGAGACTCTGCAAATGCCTGATAATTCCTTCGACCGCGGACGCGGCCTGGGGATCGTGGATCTGTGCCGCGACCTGAAGCAGGCGTTCCCGCAACTGAGCCACAAAGTCGTCCGTGATGCTGTCGATGCGTTTGTGTATCAGGTAATCACGGTAGCAGGACCAGGCCAAAATCAGATCGTCCACAAGAACAGAACAAATATCTTGATTGATGTCGATGTGGTTTCCATGGCAAGTTGTGTGAGAGCCGCCCTTTCGGGCAGTCGCTTTCAGACTGTTCCAAGCATACGAAACCCACTTTTCTGTCTTATCTTGAAGGCGACGCTCGGAAAGTGCAAGTATCTGACTTAGCCGAGAACGAACCTCCTGTACGCCGTGGGCGGCCTCGGCCCGAAACTCGTGTGTCTGCTGCGAGACCTCCGATTGAATCCACGGTACGACATTTTGTTGCACATTTCCCACAAGCGCCCGAACGGAATCGCCCGCCCCTGCTAATTCGGCCTCCAATGTACGCCTCTCGCGCTGAAAGTGCTGGACCACGCGGTCCACCTCCTTCTCCAATCGATGTTCCAAATCATCATAGTAGTTCTGAGCCAAGTATTCCTCGGCAATCCGATTCAGATACTCACGCAGTACAGGGATGCCGGTTTGGTCGAGGTCGTCGTTAAACTGCTCGGACAAACGGATCTTCTGCTTCCGAGTTACATTCCACCTGCCCTCAAAAACCTCGTGAGCCAACGCGGAGACGAAAAACACCGGGATGCTCTCCAATCGCTGTATGAGCTCCTCGCGCTTCGCTTGCTCCTCCTTCGTCGTACCCAGAGGCAACAAGGGAGCGGCGATCTCCCGCAACATCTCATGATAAGAAGCGGTCTGATCTCGTTTATGTCGTTGGATCGCCTCGTAATAAAGCCGTTCCTCGGACGCCTCATCGAGCGGCGTCGACTCCTTCGTCGTGATCTCCGGATGATAGCTGTCAAATCGTGTGCGAATGATAAATAGCCGCTGTCGGTTTTCCTCCCTCGCTTCCAGGAACTCCGACAACACCGTGGACTCACGGAGCCGTAACCGTTCACGCCCTGGGGAGCAGTGAAGGGGAGGGTTGACCGGCGAGGTGGGCGCGGACGGCGGTGGTGAGGTACTCGAAGGTGTTGCGATGCTGTTGGCGACAGGTTTCAATGACGGTGAGCATCGTCTCCACGAAGCGGCTGCCTTGCGCGCTTTGCGTGCCGAACGACAGCTTCCGCCAAATCACCGCATGCCGCAACGCTCGCTCGCCCGCATTGTTCGTCGGCTCGATTCCTTCGTGACGCAAAAACGTCCACAACCACCCGCGATGTTCGTACAATTCCCGGCACGTGCCGCGCGTGTTGGCATGACCACATTGGGTGCCGCGCAGCAGCAAGCGTTCCACCTTTCGGCGTACCGGAGCCATGCGACGCACCAGCGCCGCCCACGAAATCCTGCCGTCGCGGTAATCGGCCCAATGCTCGAACAATTCGCACGTGGCCGCGCGCAGGCGTTCTCCCTGCCACTTCGCCCGCTTGTCGCGGCTGTCGATCATCGCTTGAAAATCTCGTTTCAAATGGGCCCAGCACCATTGAACGCGCCCGACCCGCCAGTACATCTTGGCCCGGTCGCAGGTCACAACCCCGCCGAAGGCGTCGGTCAACAACTCATCGACCGCCATTGCCGCGCGGGTGGGGCGTACCGTGAAAACCGTGAACAGCCTAGCCACAAAAGTCCACAGCCAGGCCTTTCCGTTTTCTTCCTTGGTCGCCGTTTCGTCGGCGTTGACGTGTTCTTCCGTGGGGAGCTTGGCAGCCAGTTCCTCGTACGCCTCTCGCACCGCGGCCGTCACCCGATTCTGGATCTTGACCGTCAGCGCCGCCGAGCACGGCTGATCCAGAAGCGTGGTAAGGAACTCCGCCGTGCGCCGCTTGCTCTGACGATAGTAGGCCATCAACAGCGCCACGAACGCCATCAACCGAGGACCCGACTGGCCCTCCGGCACGCCAGGCGGCAACGAGGCACACGTCGTCTCGCCGCA
>DOEZ01000546.1:0-2382 GCA_003532715.1 Planctomycetaceae bacterium | reverse complement strand
GGATGTTGGCTGCTGGGCGGCAGCGAGGAGTTCTGGGGCGTTTTGCCCTTCACCTGCCGTTCCAACTCCTCAATCCGAGCTTCGAGCTTCGCAATCCGATCCAGAAGCAATCCCACGAAGCCCCGCACCGCCGGAGTCATTTCGGCTTCGAGTTCGGACGGAATCGTGATGGACTCGATCTTCAAGGACGACATGCTGTATGTCGTCCTCGAAAACGGCGTTCATGTCCAGATCAATTTACCCAAAAAAACGCCCCCAGGGTGTGAACGGTTACCTAGCAAGCTCCATCATGTCCGGCGCTCCATAAGACTGTGTCTCAGTTGGGCACTTGCCGACAAATCCTGCAGATGCCGCTTCGTCCGGGTTCTCCAAGGCAACACGGCTGATTTCGGAAGACTGTGAAAAGAATGCTGTCAAGAGAAGCGGGTCGAACTGAGTTCCTGCGCCTTGCTGCATGATTTCGAGGGCTTCTTCCTGTGACAGGGCGGGGCGGTACACACGGTCGTGGGTCAGGGCGTCAAAGACATCCACGATGGACACGATGCGGGCGCTCTCGGGAATGGCGTCCCGGACCAGACCGGTGGGGTAGCCGTTTCCGTCCCAACGTTCGTGATGATACAGCGCGATCGTCTCGGCCATTTGAAGCATCGGGACACTGGAGCCAGCCAGCATCTCTGCTCCAATGAGCGTATGCCGTTTTCGGGTCGGAGACCCGCCTGTCCCTGGGCTCTACGGCCTTAGGTTGGACTTCTGCTTCCGGTGACAGCCGCTGCCCGAGTTGCAATCAACACCCCCCCTGAAAACATGCTCCCCAGCGGGGCCACAGGAAATCAAAATGGCTTCGGAGCTCCGATTCGCGGCCGTAAACGCCGCAGGCAAACTGGCATTCCCCGCGGTCACTGGTTACCATGCATGTAGCGTCGCTCGGCGCGTATCCGGGCGACGCCGGAGGGGCGATGCTCCGTCGGTCGCATTTTTTGACCGATGCCCGACCTTCGCCGGCCGGATCGTCTCGACAGGAGGGAATCGCCGTGAAGAACGTCCTCGTTTTCGCGCTCGTGCTGGGAATCCTCGGATGCGGCTCGCCCGTAATCGCCGCGTCGGACCAGGAAGGCGTCTCGACGGCCGAGCCGGACTGGCCCCAGTGGCGCGGTCTTTATCGAGACGGCCAGATAGGCGGCCCGAAATGGCCCGATCGGCTCGACAAGGATCTTCTTGAGCCGCTTTGGCGAGTGCCACTGGGACCAAGCTACTCCGGTCCGATCGTCACGGACGACGCCGTCTTCACGACGGAGACCCTGGACCGAGAGCGGGAAGTGGTGCATGCCCTGGATCGGAAGACCGGTAAGCAGCGCTGGCGCGTGGAGTGGAACGTGGCGATCACGGTTCCCTTCTTCGCCGCGTCGCACGGCAGTTGGATTCGCTCGACTCCGGCGTACGACGGGGAATGCCTTTACGTGGCGGGCATGCGCGACGTCCTGGTCTGCCTAGCCGCCGACACCGGACGGGAACACTGGCGTGTCGATTTCGTCGATCGGTTCAAGACGCCGCTGCCGGCGTTTGGGTTCGTCTGTTCGCCCCTGGTGGACGGGACGGCCGTTTATGTCCAGGCGGGCGCCTCCGTGGTCAAGCTCGACAAGAAATCGGGAACCGTCCTGTGGCGCGTCTTGAAGGAAAAGGGCGACATGACCGACTCGGCCTTCTCGTCTCCCCTCATCGCGCAACTCGCCGGCAAGAGGCAACTCCTGGTCCAAACCCGCGAGCAACTCGCGGGCGTGGAACTCGAGACGGGCGACGTGCTTTGGACGCAAACCGTGCCCGCCTTCCGAGGCATGAACATCCTCACGCCGGTGGTCGTGGGAGATACGATTTTTACGAGCACGTATCGCAACCAATCCTGGTTGTACCGAGTTGTCCGGGACGGGGACGGATTCAGCGTCGAGACCGTCTGGAGTAACAAGGTCCACGGCTACATGTCCACGCCCGTCGTCGTCGGCGGTCATGTCTATTTGCAGCTGCAGAACCGTCGCTTCGCGTGCCTCGACCTCGAGACGGGCGAGCCGACGTGGACATCCGCGCCCTTCGGCCCCTACGTGAGCCTGGTTGCCCAAGAAGACCGTATCCTGGGTCTCGATTCCCGCGGCCGCTTGCTGCTGATCCGGGCGAATCCCAAGAAGTTCGAACTGCTCGCCGACGTCAAGGTGAGTGACGCCGAAACCTGGGCGCATCTGGCGGTACGCGGCGATGCGTTGTTCATCCGCGAACTCGGCGCCCTGGCCGCCTACCGATGGACCCCCGCGAAGACTCCCTGATTCCGGCCGGCCCGGCAGGCGGCTAGAACGGGTCGAGCGCGGCGTCGGCACGGCCGACGACGTCCGCTGG